>CAZSOP010000209.1:0-7463 GCA_964608385.1 uncultured Cytophagia bacterium | reverse complement strand
ATTAATATATTTTTACAGCGTTTGATGCAAGGGTTTGTATCATATTTCTGCCCGACACGTATTCGGTGTTTGTCCGGAAATATTTTATAATGATCATCCATCTAAGGGAAGGAATCTCCGGTTCCTTTGTCGGATAGTAGAATCATGACCATTGAAAACAAAATCGTTTTGATCACAGGTGCTTCTTCCGGCATCGGCCGCGAGTTGGCACGACAACTGGCTGAGAAGAATAACCAGCTCATACTCATTGCCAGGCGCGGGCAGCGGCTCGAAGAGCTCTTAACGAAACTCCCCAAACCGGATGCTCAACGACAACATTTGATCTATCGCTGTGATGTTTCCGATCAAAAACAGGTAAAATCCAGCTGTGACGATCTCATTGAAAAAAAACTGATCCCTCATATATTGGTTCTCAATGCCGGCGTCGGTTCTTCATATAATGTAAACCATATGGATTTGAATGTGTTTAAAACGACCTTTGATATTAATTTCTGGGGTGTTTTGTATTTTATCGATTATTTTTATCCTTATCTTCGCGACCGAAACGAGCCCTCGATGATAGCAGCTACCGCCAGCCTTGCAGGGTACCGCGGTATGCCCGGCTCCGCTCCTTATTCCTCCAGTAAAGCAGCACTGATTAACCTCATGGAATCGCTCTATATCGATTTATACAAAAGCAAAATTCAGATAACGACCATTTCTCCGGGATTTGTGAAATCTGAAATGACGGACAAAAATGAGTTTTATATGCCGTTCTTTATGTCAACGGATAAAGCGGTACGACGCATCGTCAAAGGACTGGAACAAGGCAAAGCGGAAATTCATTTTCCCTACAGACTCTCGATAGCTGCCAAATTGTCCCGATTTCTGCCTTTTCGCTGGTATGCCAAATTGATGTATAATAAACGCTAAGGATCATTTAATGAAAAAAATGTGGATCATCATCCCTGCGCTGTTTTTCGTCTGTCAGAATCTGCCCGAGCAAAATCCGGCTAAACTGACTGTTGCTGCCAGTATTTTGCCTTTAGCGGACTTTTGTCGACATGTGGGAGGGGACCGCGTCGAGGTTCTCACTGTTGTGCCGGCGGGAGCAGACCCGCACACTTTTTCGCTGACACCGCAAAAAGTGCGTTCGCTTTCCCGTGTAGATGTGCTGGTTATCAATGGTCTTGGATTCGAATTTTGGACCCAAAAGTTACTCGATAATATGGCAAAGCCTGTTGTCGTCGTCAATACTTCAAAAGGGATTTTGGACTCGGTAAAATCGGGTCATCATCTCGACCTTATCAGGGGAAGAGGACATACCGGGGATCATCAAGGTCATGAAACCTATAATCCGCATATTTGGCTGGACCCTTGTCTTGCTATCGGACAGGTGAAAAATATTTGCGATGGTCTGAGCATGGCGGATTCATCCTATCAGCAGCAGTACCAGCGAAACGCACAGCTCTATATTGAAAAACTGGAGAATCTGAATAATTTTATTCAAAATTGCGTTGAGACCTGGCGATATAAAAAATTCATTTCCTATCATGCCGCCTGGGTCTATTTCGCCCGGCGTTATGGTCTTGATATTGCTGCCGTCATACACAAAGCACCCGGTGTGGATCCTTCTCCCCGGAACCTTGCGGATATTCTCGAAATCGCCGAACAAGCGGAAAGCAAGGTAATCGTTGCAGAACCGCAAATGTCTTTGAAGACGGTCAATCTCATTGCAAACGAAACCGGCATTTCAGTGGTCATGCTCGATCCCCTGGGCGATGAGAAAAATGAGCGTTACATCGAGCTCATGAAAAAAAATGTAAACGCAATGTCTTTTGCATTCAAGTGAAAGAAGAGAGCATGAAGCATAATACCGTCATTGATATTAATGATTTATGGGTGGCGTTTCAGGATAAAGTGGTGCTGGAATCCGTCACCTTAAAGGTGCATGAAGGCGAGTTGTGTGGTGTTCTCGGGCCAAACGGTTCCGGGAAAACGACGCTGTTGAAAACGATTCTTGGCCTGATCAAACCCATCGCCGGCTCGGTACGGCTCTTTGGTGCGGATCAGAAAAATCTCAGGAGCGTTATTGATAACATTGGCTATGTGCCACAACACCATCATTTCGACGTTAATTTTCCGATTAAGGTCAGGCAGGTTGTCCTTCTGGGCAGAAGTCACAAGATCGGCATAGCGAAACCGGCAACTGAGGAAGATTGGCAGCAGGTTTACTCTGCATTGGATATGGTCGAGATGACCGATCACGCGGAAACCCAGTTTGGCAGACTCTCCGGCGGTCAGCAACAGCGCGTTTTGATCGCACGGGCATTGACCATCGAGCCAAAACTGCTGCTCCTGGATGAGCCAACGGCGGCCCTTGATGTTCGCACTGCGGAAAGTATATATCATTGGTTGCATGAAATGCATGCAAAACTTTCACTTACCACGCTGCTTGTTTCGCACGATGTTGGTGTGATTTCGCGGTATGTCGACTCTATTGCCTGTCTTAATCGCCGTTTAGTGGCGCACGGTAAACCGGAAACCGTGCTTTCCCGGGATAACATGGCTGAAATGTATGGCTGTGACGCCCTCTTTTTTCATCACGGAAAGGTTCCTCACATGGTGGTTCCGTATGATGATTCCAGACAAAAGGAGCAGAACGTTGATTGAGCTGTTGCAGTATGGATTTATGCAAAGGGCTATTGTCTCTGCCACTCTGATTGGTGCCGTTTGCGCCTTGATCGGCGTCTATATAATACTCAGAGGACTATCGTTTATCGGGGCGGGCATTGCCCATGCTTCCTTTGGTGGTGTGGCTATCGGTTTTTTGCTGAATGTCAATCCGGTTTATTCGGCATTTGCCTTTTGTGTCGCAACAGCCTGGGCCATTGGGTTCACAAGTGAACGGGGTAAAGTTAAAGAGGAGACAGCTGTCGGTGTATTTTTTGCCTCTACCATGGCATTCGGAGCTTTTCTGGTAGGGGTTATGAAAATCTACAATGTTGATCTTTTTAGCTATATCTTCGGCAATATTTTGATTATTTCCGACGCAGATCTCTATCTAACCATTGCTCTGGCTGTTTTGATCGTATCGATTTTGCTCCTTTTTCAAAAGGAATTTTTATTTCTCACCTTTGATCGCGAAATGGCTCAGGTGGTCGGTCTGCCGGTCAAAAAGCTCAATCTGCTTATGCTGTTTTTGATCGCTTTTACCGTTGTTATATCCATAAAAGCGGTTGGAATCGTTTTGGTCTCTGCCTTATTGGTGACACCGGCAGCCACTGCTTTTCAACTGACCCGGGATTTTAAAAAAATGCAAATACTTTCCGTCTTTTTCGGCGTGTTTGCCTGTTGGCTTGGCATGCTGATTTCTATTCTTGTCGATGTGCCTTCCGGGGCAACTATTGTCCTTGTTGCTACAGCTCTGTTTTTTATCGCGCTTCTTTGTTCACCATTGCGCAGACAACGCAAGCAGTTGCACAGAGAGTTGTTAAAGAAAAAATCGGGCTGATTTGTAAACGTCTGAATAGTCACTCAAAACGTATACAGGAGATTGTGTTGATAAAGGAATTTCTTATAACGCCGGCGCTTGAACGCAGTATCGGGAAATCGTTTCGATTTCTCTCTCCCAGCAACAATACTGGTTTTTGTAAAATCGGCAAATTATAAACTCTGATGTCATCAACTCGAAACCTTCTTATCAAAAATGTCAGGCTTTTGAGCCGTAACGATTCAGTGGATATACGAATCAAGAATGGAAAGCTGACCGCCATTGACCGGGGCCTTGAATTCGCCGGGAAAACGCTTAACGGTGAAGGACGTCTTGTTGTTCCAGGTTTGATCGATCTTCATATTCACGGAGCCGGCGGCACTGATTTGGTCTCCGCCAATCGACAGGAGATGGATAATATGGCCGCAACTCTGGCACGACTGGGAACCACCGGTTTTTTGGCCGCAGCAGTTTATAATCCACACCACCATGAGTTCATTTCCGACCTCTTTTCCTGTTTATCCTTCAAGGGTGCTGATTTGCTTGGACTCTATCTCGAAGGCCCCTTTATCAATCGTGAAAAACGCGGAGGCATTCCTGAGAATTATATAAAAGCGCCTTCCTTATCCCTGTTACAGCATATCCGGGAGCAAAGCGATAAAAATTTGAAAATCATGACGGTTGCGCCGGAAGTGGAAGGCATTGAACGGATCATCAATTTCCTTCGACAACATAACATCATCGCTGCCCTGGGTCATTCCAATGCAGATTATGAGACCGCAAATCATGCCTATAAAAACGGTGTTTCGCATATTACCCACAGCTTCAATGCCATGACCGGCCTGCATCATCGCGAACCCGGACCTGTTGTGGCTGCTGTGGAATATCCCCACGTTTATGCTGAGGTTATTTGTGACGGTGTTCATATTCATCCCGCTATCGTCAATATGCTTTATAAATTGTTTGGAACAGAAAGAATCGTATGCATAACCGATGGTATTGAGGGAATGGGATTGCCGGATGGTACCTGGATGTATGATGGCAGGGAATATATCTCAAAGGGCGGTATTGCCCGCTATCCCGATGGCACACTCATCGGTACCACGCAGAGTTTGTTGCAGCTGGCACTAAATTTCAAGCGATTTAGCGGTTGTCATCTGCAGCAGGCATTTGATACAGTATCTCTGAATCCCGCCCGCGTTCTGGGTATTGAAAAGCGAAAAGGATCTGTCTCAGTCGGTAAAGATGCTGATTTGCTCCTCCTCGACGCGGATTTCAGCGTTTACACCACTGTGATAAACGGAATCATCGTCTATCAAAAAGATAATCCGCATAAAAAAAGGTTCGTTGCGCATAACACCTAGTGAATATCCGGCAGCGATGGCATCACCATTAAGACATGCTCCTGCAGGGCCAGATGATGTAACTGCATCTGATATTGAATGCTTCCCTGTGCTGATGCCGGCAATATTTTTAATAGATTTTGTTCATTTTTGCCGATCGTGTTTACTCTTCTTTTACCGATAGACTGCGTGGAAAAGAGTTTTAAAAAAGCGGTGAGGTTGTCCTTCGGTTCGGGGTAAATTCGGATGCGGACTTTTTCTGTTTTATCAATTCCCAGGCGATTTTTGACGATTTCAATGCTGGATTGTAAATTGCCCAGGGTATCAACAAGCCCTTTTTGGAAAGCCTGATCACCGATCCATATCCTGCCTTTGGCCAACTCTCTGGCCTGCTGAAACGTCAACTTTCGGCTTTGCGCCACCTTTTCGACAAAGCGATAATATGCGCTTTTGGACATTTGTGAGAAATATGCCTTGTCCTGATACCCAAACGGCAGAAGGGGATTTAAAAACAGCGCCGAGTCATGGGTTTTCAACGTGTCTACACTTGCGTCGATTTTATCCAGGGTTTTACTGAAATTGGGTATCATAGATACCACTCCAATCGATCCGGTTACGGTCGTCGGATGCGCAATAATGGTATCGCAGGCGGTAGCGATATAATAACCGCCGGATGCGGCAACAGAGCTCATGGAGGCGAATACCGGCATTTGCCGGCGTGTACGATTGATTTCAGACCACATCTCGTCTGCGGCCATAATCGATCCGCCGGGACTATCGATACGGATGATAATGGCCTTAACCTTGTCATTTTTTCGCGCCTTGTCCAGATGGCGCGCAAAGCTTTTTGATCCGCATACAGCGTTTTCAAAGGGAGCGATATCGCCGGTATCGCCGGTAAGCATGATTCCGGAAACCACCACCATTGCAATCTCAATATCATCCCTGTAACCCGATTTTTTGAGGCCGGATTTGCTTGCTGCGTATTTGGCCAAAGGGGTCAGGCGAAGTTTGGAGCCTTTTGCCGTCCGTTTTAGTCTTTCTTCAACCTTCCAGTGCGGCTCGATCGCATCGATCAATCCCAGTGACCACATATCTTCGGGTTGATAAATACCTTTTCGCAGGGCAGAGTCGAGGTTGTGTTCTTTGAGCGATCTTGCTTTGGCAACTGTCTTTAACCACGTTAACAGGCGATGATTGAGCAAATCATCGAGAGACTCTCTTGCGGGCCGGCTGAATCCGGTTCTGCTGACGGTTTCACCGGCTGCTTTATACTCTTCATATTGCTCCACATAATAGTCGATGCCCAGTTTGTCATAGGTGCCTTTCCAGAAAATATCCAGGATGGCGAAACCATTGAGTTCGATAATCGATTCCGGCGGCATAAAAATAGAATCCGCCACCGTTGTCAGTAAATAGTCCCATTCATTGCCGAATTCTATAAACGCATAGACGAATTTGCCGTTTTCTTTGAATTCCTCCAGCAGCCGGTATATCTCCAGGGTTTTGGTAATATCGGCCTGAAAGTGCATCGGATTCAGATAAATACCTTCTATCTTGGGATCTTTTTTGGCTCTTTTCAAGGCGGAAAGGGTTTGCATATAGGTAAGCGGTTTTTGTCCTTCCATGAATATGGCAAACGGATTTAAAGTTGCCTGTTCCTGTAATTTACCCGGGAGTTTTAATTCAAGTACACTGTTTGCAGCAACCGAGGGTGGTTTTGAGGTAAAAGAGGAGCCGATCATAACGATAAACAGGAATATAAATGCAAAAAATAAAACGGCTAAAACGCCTGCAATGGCCAGAGCGATCCAGCAACCGGAGCGGTTTCTTTTAGGTTTTTGTACGGAATGGGCTCTTTCTCTTTGATTTTCATAGTCCATTATCGACCCTTTCTGTGTATGAGTTATATTTCTTTTTTTAGAATACCCCTGTAAAATAATTTGGATGATGTAGAAATATCCATCGGAGCCATATGCCGGTCGCTTAATTCCGGTTGCAGATCTATGCCCACAGAATTATAGATTTGTGCGACGTAAAAGGAGCAGAATAGTTTTGTTGCCTTGATCAACGCATCGTTTGGATCCTTTGGCCTGCGTAACAGAAATAAAAGTCCGAGCCAGAACGCTTTCAGATAGTCATATTCCTTGCCCAGTTCCTGCTGGGCAAAATCGACCATATCGGATCGCTTTTCTGAGGATAGATGGGTTTTTGTCGAATACCATTCAATGTCGCCATGATAAGATTCTATGTTTTTCGACAAGGACGTGACCATAACACCGCGGTTAACCGCCTCTAAAACCATCAAGCGGTTATTCCACCACGCTGCAACGCCGGTGTGGGAATATTTCGAACGGGTGACCACCTGTATCATTTTTGCAAAAAATCCGCCACCCCGGTAAAGCAAAACATCGCCATCGAAGATGTCTGCTCTGACACTTTGATAATGGACAGTTTTTAGATTCATCCAGTTTGCTCTTGTTAATAATATTTTTAAAGTATTAAACTTTTACAAAAAAAACAAGTTGCAGAAAGGGTAAATGTTTTTTATTATATACAAAATCAATAATGGATCATAGCGGAGCTTGCCGGTATTCTGCTTCTTCACTACATCTGTGGTTTTGGGTGTGATCCTAAAACCTGCTGTC
>CAZSOP010000208.1:0-7481 GCA_964608385.1 uncultured Cytophagia bacterium | reverse complement strand
AATGATGGCCAGGAAAATTGAACCAGGCAACGTGATTCGGGTCAAAATATTATCGATATACTCTGCAGTTCGCTTGCCCGGGCGAACACCGGGAATAAAACCACCATGTTTTTTCATGTTATCGGCAACATCAACCGGATTAAATGCAATCGCTGTGTAAAAATAGGTAAAAAAGACGATCATAATGGCATAAATAATCCAGTAAAAGGTGGATTCATAGTCAAACATCATGTTAACCGATGCCATAAAGTCGCTGTCCGGAAAAAACTGAACAATCGTTTGCGGGACGAACAAGATAGATTGTGCAAAAATGATCGGCATAACGCCGGCGGTATTTACACGCAGCGGGATATGAGTGCTTTGTCCGCCGTAGATTTTTCTACCGACGACCCGCTTGGCGTATTGCACCCTTATTTTTCTGGTTCCCTGCGTCAACAGCACACTGCCCGCAACAGTCCCAACAAAAACCGCCCAGAGCAATACCTCTACGATAATTTGGCGGTTTCCACTAACAACCTGCTGCAGTTCATCAAATATGGAGTTGGGAAACCGGGCAATGATACCGATAAAAATGATAAGGGAAATACCATTACCGATACCGCGCTCAGTGATTTGCTCACCCAGCCACATAATTAAAACCGTGCCACAGGTCAGGGTCAGCATCGTCAACAATCTGAATCCGAGTCCCGGGCTGGGGACCACCATTTGCCCCGATGCAGTTGTTCCGATACGTTCGAGAAACACGCTTACACCATATCCCTGTAATGTTGAAATAAGAACGGTTCCATACCGCGTATACTGGGTAATTTTTTTGCGGCCCTGTTCACCCTCTTTTTGCAATTTTTGAAAATAAGGAACCACGGCTCCGAGCAGCTGGATAATAATGGATGCCGAGATATAGGGCATAATACCGAGGGCAAAAACGGTCGCACGCGAAAATGCACCGCCGGCAAATAAATCATAGAGACCCAAAAGACCGCGTTGGGCGGATTGAAAAAACTCCAATAGCGCCTGCGCATTGATACCCGGCACGGGAACATGACCGCCAATACGATAGACGATCAGAATTAGCGCAGTGAACAAAATCTTTCTTTTCAGTTCGGGTATTTTGAAAATGCTTTGAACGCGATCCATCATAAGACGTCGGCCCTCCCACCTGCGGATTCGATTTTCTCTTTAGCTGTTTTGCTAAAAGCATGTACCTGAATGGTTAAGGTTTTCGACAGTTCACCTTTACCAAGCACTTTGATCGGTTTGTCTTTACGACTGACCAAGCCTTGTTCATATAAAACCGTCGGATTGAGTTCTTTAACATTTTTCAACTTTTCAAAATCGCCGACATTAACGACCTGATATTCAATCCGGTTTCGGTTTTTAAAACCACGTTTTGGCAGTCTTCGTTGTATGGGCATCTGCCCGCCTTCGAACCAGATCGGGATATTGCCGCCGGACCGGGATTTTTGTCCTTTTTCCCCACGCCCGGAGGTCTTGCCTCGGGAACCGCCTCTGCCGACACGCTTTTTATCTTTGCGTGATTTATCTGCATATGTTAACTTTGACAAATCCATTTATGCCTCAACTCCAAGTATAGGTTACGATTTGAGTTCTTCTACTTTAACCAGATGAGCGACTCGGCCAACCATGCCGCGAATGACAGGATTATCTTCCTGCATGACCGTATGATGCATACGGCAAAGTCCGAGTGCTTTTATGGTGTCTTTCTGGCGTTGTACGCAGCCGATCGGACTTTTGACCAGAGTAATTTGTAATTTTTTCTTTGATTTCGCCATTTTTTAGTTCCTGTACTATTCTGTTTCAGGTTCTGTTTCAGCTTTACTGGATTTTGGTACGGTATTAAACACCCGCATAATGTTCATATTGCGCTTTTTGGCAACGGATTGAACATCCATCATCTCTTCCAAAGCCTTCATAGTAGCCTTTACCACATTGTGAGGGTTTGCAGAACCGCGCGATTTGGTCAAAACATCACTTACGCCCACCGCTTCCATGATTGCGCGTACAGGTCCGCCGGCAATAACACCGGTACCCGGCGCTGCGGGTTTGATAAAAACACGACCGGCGCCGAACTTGCCTTCAATCTGATGAGGCAAGGTCCCGTTGACCAGAGGAACATAAATGATATTCTTTTTGGCGGCTTCGGTGCCTTTTGATATACAATCGGTCACCTCATTGGCTTTGCCCAAACCAATTCCGACATGCCCATTCCCGTCACCAACCACTACAATCGCATTGAAACTAAACCGTCGCCCACCTTTAACCACTTTGGCAACGCGATTGACATGAATGACTCTTTCAGTCAGGTCTATCTCATTTGGATTGATTTTCTTTTGTCGTGTATCCAAAATAATATCCTCGTTTTACATATTTTCAGTGAACTTAGAAATCAAGACCACCTTCTCTGGCTCCATCGGCCAGGGCCTTGATGCGCCCGTGGTAGAGATATCCGGCACGATCAAAAACAACTCGATTGATTTTCTTCTTCTTGGCCAAATCCGCCAGATGTTTACCGACGAGTTTTGCGGTTTCGATTTTGCCTTCCGTCTTTTCGACCTCCGTTTTGAGCTCTTTCGACAGAGAAGAGGTCGAGGTTATGGTTTTAGAATCGACATCATCCATCAATTGGCCATAAATATGCTTGTTGCTTCGGAACACAACCAGCCGGGGGCGCTCAACAGTACCAGAAATATTCTTACGGATATGTTTGCGGCGCCGCCTTCTCTGAGCGAGTTTTATATTGCTTCCTTTAGACATATTATATCTCAACTTTCATGTTTAAGCAGCAGTTTTTCCAGCTTTCCGGCGAACCGTTTCGTCAATATAGCGAATTCCTTTGCCTTTATACGGTTCGGGTTTCTTAAAGGCACGTATCTTGGCGGCAACAACACCAACAAGCTGCTTGTCGATGCCGCTGACCGTAATTTCATTGGCTTTTGAATCCACACCGATTTCAATACCGTCAGGAGGCGTAAATAGAATCGAATGAGAATATCCGATATTAAGAAGAAGGCTCTTGCCTCTCAACTCGCTTCTGAATCCGACTCCAACCACCTGCAATTTCTTTTGATAGCCTTCTGCAACACCCTGAACGATATTCCAGATGAGGCTACGGGACAAGCCATGCATGGACCGGGACAGCGCAGCTTCGGAATCGCGCTCAGCCTTAATGACACCATCCTTAATGCTGACCTTGATCTGTGGTGGAATCTGTACAGTCAGTTCGCCTTTTGATCCTTTTGCCGTGACCCTGTTATCGGAATCGATCTTGACCTCGACTCCGTCCGGTATAGAAATGGGCAATTTTCCTACTCGTGACACAATAATCTCCTCCAGGTTACCAGACATAACATAGTACTTCACCACCAATGCCGCGTTTACGAGCTTCTTGCCCGGTCATAACGCCCTGGGAGGTGGTCACAATCGTGACACCCAGATTATTAAACACACGCGGAATTTTTTGATGATTGACATAGCTTCTCAGGCCGGGCCTGCTGATCCGACGCAAACCGGCAATGACACTTTTTTCATTATCATCATATCTCAGATAGATACGGATAATGTTTTGTTTATTATCTCTGATGGATACATAGTTCTTGATATAGTGCTCATCAAGAAGTATTCTTGTAATCGCTTTCTTTAAATTCGATGCAGGAATATCGACCTTGGTATGTTTTGCCATCGTAGCATTCCTGACTCTCGTCAAATAGTCCGCGATGGGATCCGTTTTTGCCATAAAAGTTCTCCCTAAATCCTTAAGCGGCTAAGTTGTTCATTACAGTTAATTAAATACAATTACCAACTCGATTTTACAATACCGGGTATCTGGCCATGTAAAGCCAACTCGCGCAAACAGAGCCTGCAGAGACCGAATTTCCGGTAGTAGGCTCTGGAGCGACCGCATCGGTTACAGCGGTTATATTTACGCACCTTGAACTTTGGCTCTTGTTTCGATTTAACGATAAGACACTTTTTAGCCAATTTAACTCCTCTTTTTATTTATTAAATTTTGATTCTTTTGTAAAAGGCATACCAAAACTGGTGAGAAGCTCATAACACTCTTCGTCAGTCTCGGCAGTGGTTACAAAAGTGACGTTAAAACCGCGCACTTTATCGACTTTGTCGTAATCAATCTCGGGAAAAACGATTTGTTCATGAATGGACATGTTATAATTTCCACGACCATCAAATTTTACCGGCAAACCGCGAAAGTCCCTGACCCGGGGGATAGCGACAGAAATCAAACGATCCATAAATTCATACATACGCTCATGCCGCAGGGTCACGCTGCAACCGATCGGCATTCCCTGGCGAAGCTTGAAATTTGAAATCGATTTTTTCGCTTTACGCACAACCGGTTTTTGGCCGGATATCAGCTTCAACTCTTCCATAGCTGCATCGAGTGCTTTGACGTTCTCGGTTGCCTCACCGACGCCGGCATTCAATACGATTTTGTTCAATTTCGGTACCTGCATTTTATTCTTATATTCGAATTTCTTCAACAGGTACGGAATGATTTCTTTGCGATATTTTTCTATTAATCTGGGTTGATAATCTTTTTTTGCCATTTTTCCATCCGATATAATTTATGGTAGCATTTCACCGCTTTTTTTCGCGACGCGGGTTTTTATCGTCTTTTGTCGCGCTTGGTCATATATCCTCTTAATACCGATTCGGGTCGGCACACCGGTTTTGGGACAAAGGACCATTACATTGGATGCATTAATAGGCCCCTCTTTTTCGATAATGCCACCCTGTTGATTCTGTTGACTGGGACGGGTATGCCGTTTGATGAAATTTACACCCTCAACGATAATCCGATTCTCCTCAGGAAATACTTTGAGAACCTTGCCCTTTTTACCTTTATATTCACCGGAGATAACCAGTACCTGATCATTTTTTTTAATATGCATAAGTCAATGCCTCTGTTTGTTTTTTATAATACTTCAGGGGCCAGAGAAAGAATCTTCATAAACTGTTTTTCACGCAGTTCCCTGGCCACAGGCCCGAAAATTCGTGTGCCTCTCGGCTCCATGGTGTCATTGATCAAAACCGCTGCATTTTCATCAAAGCGGATATACGATCCATCTTTGCGCTTGTTCTCTTTTTTGGTCCGAACGATAACCGCCTTGCTTATATCACCTTTTTTAACCGCACTGTTGGGAATGGCTTGTTTGACGGAAACAACAATAATGTCTCCAACTGTAGCGTAGCGTTTTTTCGAACCGCCAAGAACGCGTATGCACATGACTTTTTTAGCACCCGTGTTGTCGGCAACATTTAGCCGTGAATATTCCTGTATCATCGCATTTATCTCACACTAATAATTAAATGATTATTTTGCTCGCTCTAATACTTTAATGATTTTCCATCGCTTTCTGGCGCTCAGCGGTTTACTTTCAATGATTTTAACCTTGTCACCCGTTTTGGTGTCGTTGGTCTCATCATGAGCCATGAATTTCGACGACCGCCTGATGTATTTCTTATACAATGGGTGTTTAACCAGCCGTTCAACCAAAACCACCCGTGACTTTTCCATTTTATCACTGGTGACAACACCGATTTTGGTCTTTTGGATTCCTTGTTTCACGAACATTCTCCAATTCTATTCTTGTTTACGTATACCCAATTCGTATTCATGCAAGACCGTTCTTGCGGCAGCGATTTCACGACGGACATCACGTATTCGCATGGGATTGTCGAGCTGGTGCGTCGAATGCTGAATACGTAAATTTTCCATCTCTTCCAGTAAATCTTCCAGGTGAAGTTTAAGATCATCGACAGACAGCTGCCGAATTTCATCCATTTTCATATTATCCTACTCCAAAGTCAGATGCAGAAACAAACTTACACTTAATCGGTAATTTATGCATGGCCAGCCGCAGGGCTTCACGCGCCAGCGGTTCTGGAACGCCGGCAATTTCGAACATGATTCTTCCGGGTTTAACCACAGCAATCCAATATTCCGGGGCGCCCTTCCCTTTACCCATTCTGGTCTCAGCCGGCTTTTTGGTAACCGGTTTATCGGGAAAAATTCTAATCCAGATTTTTCCACCGCGTTTGATATATCGCGTCATTGCAACACGGGCGGCCTCGATTTGTCGCGCAGTGATCCAGCCGGGATCAATCGCCATTAGTCCGTATTCTCCAAATGAAATTTTGTTGCCGCTGTTGGCCTTGCCTTTCATCCGGCCTCGTTGTTGCTTGCGGTACTTAACTCGTTTTGGCATTAACATGAATCAGATACTCCATTATAAATCGGTTCAACGGGTTTAGACATCCAGTATTTCACCCTTACAAATCCATACCTTTACACCAATGGTACCATAAGTGGTCTTGGCAACAGAAACAGCATAGTCAATATCAGCGCGCAATGTATGTAACGGAATACGGCCCTCTTTATATTGCTCCCGTCGTGCCATTTCAGCACCACCCAGCCTGCCGCCTACCGCAATTCGAATGCCTTCTGCGCCCATGCGCATGGAGGACATGATAGCCTTTTTCATAGCCCGCTTATAACTCACTTTACCGATCAACTGACCGGCAATATTGTCTGCGACCAACTGGGCATCGAGTTCCGGACGTTTGATCTCATTAATATTAATCTGAATCTCTTTACCGGTAATGCGCTGCAACTCTTCACGAAGCTTGTCGACTTCTGATCCCTTGCGACCAATTACGATGCCAGGACGAGCGGTATGTATCGTTAGTGTAATCTGTTTCGGCGTACGGTCAATGCCGATTTTGGAAACACTTGCCCTCGCCAGCCGGTTATTGATGTAGCGGCGCAACATCAGGTCTTCAGACAATTTTTCATCAAAATGTTTGTCATCGAACCAATTGGAATCAGAGGTCCGAATAACTCCCAGGCGAAATCCTATTGGATTGGTTTTCTGTCCCAAACCGTTCTCCTATGTTTTAGTTATCCTCATTCGCTACAATAATGGAAATATGACATGTTCGTTTACGAACGGGAAGTGCGCGCCCCATTGCTGCAGGACGAAATCGTTTCAACATGGGTCCACCATCTACCCGAAGTTCCTTAATAAATAGTTCATTTGGGTTGACTTTGGAAGCGTCTTCCATATTCATAAAATTAGCCACTGCAGATTGCAGCGCCTTTTCCAAAGGTACAGCCGAAGAGATTGGGCTAAAGTGCAGAATATTCATGGCATCATGAACGTTCTTTCCTTTTATTAAATCAGCGGCACGTCTGACCTTAAAAGGCGACATTCGCACCCATTTTGCTATTGACCTTGCTTCCATTTATAACTTCTCCAAGTATAAGTGCTACGAACCTCGTTCAATCTTTTTCTCAACGTGTCCACGGAACGTACGGGTGGATGCAAACTCTCCGAGCTTGTGTCCGACCATATTTTCCGTAATATAAACCGGTATAAATTTATTACCGTTGTGGACAGCAACCGTGTGACCAACAAATTCCGGCGGAATCGTACAGCTGCGTG
>CAZSOP010000207.1:1410-7489 GCA_964608385.1 uncultured Cytophagia bacterium | reverse complement strand
ATTGCGCGTTTTCATGGCATTATAATAAAAATAGTTTTTGGAGATCATACTCCACTCATTTCCATGCGATTTATAATGAATACAATGGCTTGGTTACGATTGACACGCTTGAAATCATTGAAGGCGATTTGCCTCCGCGTGCAAAAAAGCTGGTTATTGAATGGGCGACCTTGTATCAAAGCGAGCTATGGCAAATGTGGGATGCTGGGACAGAGCCGGAGCGGCCACGGCTCATAAAAGGCAGTGAATTACAATCCCTGCGGCGACCAGCGCAAAACATGATTTTCAGAAATAACCAGTCTGACCGGCCCGAGCAAGCCGGACGGCATAAGCGGTGAGGTTTTGTCGAATTTGATAATATTGCTCCGCGCATAGCGCTCCGCTTCCGGCAAAAAGCAATCGCCGATAAGGCGGTTGGGCCAGAGGTTGGTAATCTCGATTTCAAGGTCATTGGAACCGGGCCGAATCAAATCGGTTATATCGACGCGAAAAGGTCACTTCCAAAACACCCTGCCCTTACCATATGAATGCTCTTTGATGCGATAGCCGTCGCATTGTCCCCACATCTCTGCGGAGAGCGCATTGACGAGCGAATCGCATTGCGGATAATTTGCCAGCCCGGGCGATTTTAGCGGCCGGGGCCCTACAATCGTGGCGCCGGCGTTGACCAGTTTTTTGCCGTAAATATGCGCCGCAGAGGCGGCCTGTTTTCCAAAGAGACGATCCTCATCCCTGATGCGATGGGTTTGCGATCTTGCCCAAAACTCGCCCATGGGAATATCATTGCGCCCCAGGCAGCGTAGAGCATCGATAGGGGCTGAATGCGGCCCGCCCGATTCCGGGTGAATTTTGAGACCATAGCCGTGCGCCAGCTCGGCGAATCTTGCATAGTGATTGTCGGCAATACAATCACCGATGGTTCTGCGCACATCGGCCAGAAAGCGATTGCAAACGTCGCGGTTATCGACGATTTTTCCCGCCAGCACCGCCAGATACGGGGTCATATCATAACCGCGCCGCTTTTTATATGCTTTTTATTCGTTTCTGTCTCTTCTGTCTCTACGCATAAACACCGTTACCGCGACAACGAATACAAATAGGTTTTTGGGTGACCTTTCATCTCTTTGGTGATTTGGCCGAATTTGAACGGGACACCATTCGCGAGCGCACAATAGCGGGATTACAAGTAGCACCTGCCCGGGGATGCACCGGAGGCAGGCTTAATGTCATTGATGAGCGCAAGAGCAACCTCTGAATGCAATACATCGATTCGGGCAAATACCAACCTTCTATCGTGCTTTTTCACCCATTCTTGCCGTATGCCTGATAAAAAAAACAGGTTTGATCCCAGGCCTGAACTTTATATATTATAGGGATTCTATTTTTAAAAACCATTGCGGTTTTCCACGATTTTGTAAGGAGTATTTGCATGCAAGGACAGATTCCGGTTCTCTTTAGCGAGGGCAATAGCCTGGCAGAAGCCTGGGAAAATTCGTTGATCCAGGTCTATGACAAGGGCTGCGACATCAAAACCGAATACGACAAACCCGAAGACCCGCCGAGCAAGGATGCCTCCATGACCATCGTCGTTCATGATCCGCTCAGCGAACCCATGATCCACAAGGATTTTCCCGGCGGACTCGAAGATTTGCAGGAATACGTCATGGAAGTGGTGGACGGCATCAAGGATCACTGCGTGCGCAGCGCCGCCGATGACCCCGAGGATACCCGTTGGGAATACACCTATCACCAGCGGCTGTTTACCTACCAGGTTCCCGGCGATGACAAAATTTACGACCAGATCGATCTCATCGCCGACAAACTGGCCAAAACCCCCTACAGCCGACGCGCCCAGGCCGTTACCTGGCAGGTGTGGGAGGATAATTTTTGCTACGACCCCGCCTGTCTGCAGAGCATCTGGTGCCGCTTGCTGCAGGATATTGAAAAAAAATGGTTCCTCAACACCAACATCCGCTTCCGCTCCAACGATGCCTATAAAGCCGCCTTTATGAATATGTTTGCTTTTATTCAGCTGCAAAAACACATCGCTGATATGATATCTGAAAAAACCGGATTCAAGGTGAATCTCGGCCGTTATGTGCATCAGGCGGACAGCTATCATATCTATGGCTCTTATCTGCCGGAATTTAACCAGCGCTTTTTGGGCTCGCTGAAAAAGCGCACCTTTGAAGAACGCACCTTTCGCTATAAGGATGTTAAAGATATTATGCAGGAAGCCATTCCCATGATTTTGGCCAAAGCCACAAAAATGGGATCATAATCCGCCGTTAGGGCGAAAAGGATACCTTGCCATGACAGAGGATTTAATCGTGCGGCTGTTGCTGATTGTTTTGTTATCGGGCAGTCTGATTGCACTGCTCGTTTATTATTTACGCCGAAACGGAACACAATCATCTGCCCTGCAGACGCTGTTGCAGGTGGGGCAGCAACAGCAGAATCAGCTCAGCAGCCTGTCGGAAAAACTCTCGCACCTCGAGCCAATGAACCAGGCCATTCACAACGCCCGTATCGAGCTGAGGACGCTGGGTGAGCGGGTCTCGCAGCTGGAACGCAACCAGTCCGATCTCGATCATGGTCTCGGCATCCTCGCCAGCGGCTCGGACAGATCGCTTGCCGAACTCAAAACCCTGACCAAAGGCCTGAACCAAACCGCTCTCTCGATTCGCGACGAGCTCAACAAGGCCCAGAACGATCTTTCCGAACTGCAGGCCGGCTCTAAAGCGCGGCAGGATATGGAAGCCAAAATCACCGATTCCATCAGCCGTCTGGAAACCATTATCGCCGGCACCCACTCCAAAGGCACAGCCGGTGAAAACATACTCGATGCCGTCTTTGCCAAATTGCCACCCGAATGGCAGGTGCGCAACTTTAAGGTCAGGGGCAAAAGCGTCGAATTCGGTCTCAAGCTGCCCAACAGCCTCATTCTGCCCATCGACAGCAAATGGACAGCCACATCTCTGGTGGAACAATTCGTCTCCGAAGCATCGACTGAAAAACAACAAAAAATCAAAAAAAGCATCGAATGGGCCGTGCTCAACAAGGCCAGAGAGGTACAGAAATATATCGATCCCGGCATCACCGTCTCTTTTGGCGTGGCCGTGGTTCCGGATGCCATCTACGATCTCTCGGGCAGCATTCAGGCCGAGGTGTTTCAGCTCAACGTGGTGCTGGTCAGCTATAGCCTTTTCGTACCCTATCTTTTACTGGTCTTCCAAACCATCCTGAAAAACAATCAGAGCGTTGATCTGGAAAAACTGGGCGCCTATGTCAGAGCGGCACAGCAGAGCATCCAGATTCTGCAGGAAGAGCTCGACGGTCGCCTTTCACGTGCCCTGAGCATGATGACCAATTCACGCGACGATATGCGCAACCACCTCAGCAAGATGAACAGCCAGATTTCGGGCGTCATGGTGGAATCCGGCACCGCAAAGCTGAAAGAACCCGATAAAGAGCAAAGCGGAGAAAACGGAGAATAAGCTTGATGCAAAAAGAGGTAACCATCTGGTATCTCGAATTGATCCACAAAAAGGCATTCAAACCCTCGACACATCAATTCACAGACATTCGCGTTGAAGAGATCAAAGTGCCGTGTCCGGAATACAACCGCTTTTTCTACACCGCCATCGGCGGTGACTGGTTCTGGATCGACCGTCTCAAATGGGACTATCGGCAATGGCTGGCCTGGCTCGAAAAAGCGGAGGTCTTTTGCTGGGCGGCATACCGGAAGGGCAATCCCCTCGGCTATTTTGAGCTCGAAAAACACCTCGACGGCTCGGTAGAGATTGCCTATTTCGGCGTTTTATCGCAATTCAGCGGACAAGGCATCGGCAGTTTTCTCCTCTCAGAGGCGGTTAACGAGGCCTGGACGCTGAGCAAAAACCGTGTCTGGCTGCACACCTGCTCTATGGATCATCCCTTTGCACTGGAAAACTATAAAAAACGCGGATTCGAAATTTATAAAAAAGAACTATCCGTTGTCGACCTGCCCGACTATACACCCGGCCCCTGGCCCGGAGCGCATCGGGAATTGGCATAATGCAAAGGAAAAACGATGCTATGAATAATGAAAATATACTCTCCGTAAATCAGCGGCATCAACGGGAAACCGATAACTGGATGATCACAAGACGGGAATTTTTAAAGGCGTCAGGTTCCATCATTGCTGCGTTATCCGTGGGTGCGCCATTCGCATATGCTGATGAGAGCGGTCGCAAAGCGCAACTGCGTTTCGGGATTGTCACAGACGGACATTTCGCAGATACTGATGCGAAAGGTACGCGGCATTACAGTGAATCACTGGCCAAGATGAAGGAGTGCATCGCGCTAATGAATAAAAAAAAGGTTGATTTCCTTATCGAACTCGGCGATTTTAAAGACCAGGGGAACCCGGCTTCGGAGAGAGAGACCCTGAAATACCTCCAGACTATTGAAAACATCTTCAAAAAGTTCAAAGGCCCCCGATATCACGTCCTGGGCAATCACGATGTAGACAGCATATCCAAGCAGCAATTTTTGACGCGCGTCGACAACACAGGAATTGTTAAGGGATCCAAGTACTACTCCTTTGACTCGGGAGGACTGCATCTTGTTGTTCTCGACGCAAACTACAATACTGATGGATCCGATTATGATCATGGCAAATTCGATTGGACAGATACGAATATTCCCCCCGAAGAACTCGATTGGATCAGGAAGGATCTGGCGTCTACGTCCAAGCCGGTGATTATTTTTATCCACCAGCAGCTTGACGGCAAAGGGAGCCATTACGTCAAAAACGCAACCAAAGTCCGTCAAATTTTACAAGAGAGTAAAAGAGTACTCGCCGTATTCCAGGGGCATAACCATGCAGGACATTACAGCTATATCGAAAACATTCATTACTACACCTTGAAAGCCATGGTTGAGGGAAGTGGGGAGAAGAACAATTCATATGCTATAGTTAATGTAGACGCTAGTCACAACATTGTCGTTAATGGCTATCGCAAAGCACTGAGCAAAAAAATGGTAAAAGCATAACAAGACACATTCCACCTATGCGATCATCCGCACCGCTGACATGTAGGCTCCGGGCACGATACACAGGAGGAACCAAATCATCGAGGCAAATGTTAGCTCCGCGCCTCTTGGTAGCGTTATCGTCTCATCATTCGGAAACCCCGCTATTCCACCTATCAACATGTAGTTTCCAGGTGAACCAAGGAAAACGAGATCACCCTTTCCCGCCGGTTCACCCAGGACGAAGCCGAAACAAACCCACATTTCCGCCACCGATAACCATGCTGTGATCAACGTCAAGACCAAAACTGTTCACCAGACCAATAATACCCCCGTCGCTGAGAAATTGGCGATGATTGTCATAGTGCTCTTGACCGGCTGACCACTCGAAGAATAGAATGATCAATCTAAAGATGTTGCAAAGGATTGATAGGGTTCTTCCCTCGTCATACTGACATACCTGATTGTTACGAATGTTCTAATCTGCAATAATGTATTCCATCGAGGCGTTAAAGTCAATATAACTCTTTTTCCCTGGCGTTCCCGGCGGTTTTTAACGTCGAAAATATAACGCCTGATACAGCCCCGCTCTGACCCCTCGAGCCCCTTCACCCTCGGCGTTATCGCTCAAAAAATCAGCAAAAATCTTTAGTCCGTGCTCACGGTGAAAAACAATCCCTTTGCAGCGCAGGGGCAGGAGCCGCCTGTGCTGCGGAAATAATAGCGATCAGCAAGTCTTAAAATGTACCTTTATGAATAGTTGTACATCTGTTTCGGCCCTTACCAGATAACAACAGAAAAAAAAAAGAGTTGATAGCCGTTTTGATTTTATCCAAAATTGGAAACTTTTTTTCACCGGCAGGGTTTTATAACTGTAGGACATGACAAAAAAAGCTTCCCCGAAAAGACAGTCATGAAAGCTCTTAAAACAGACACTTTTTATTGAGAACCGGCACCTGCCAAACAAAACATTGTCAATATTCTGTCCGCAAAAGTTCAAAACAAGTCATTTATTTAACAAAAGGGGCAAGCCATGAAATTCAAACCGATTTATCCGCTTTTC
>CAZSOP010000207.1:0-1400 GCA_964608385.1 uncultured Cytophagia bacterium | reverse complement strand
GTCGCGCAGACCAAACCCAAGGTTCAACTGGCCATTCTTCTCGATACCAGTAACAGCATGGATGGTCTTATCGATCAGGCCAAATCACAGCTGTGGAAAATCGTTAACGAGCTGGCCTTAACCAAAAGAAATGGCCGGAGCATTGATTTTTATGTGGGACTTTACGAGTACGGCAAAAGATCGATTGCCGCCGAAGAAGGACACCTTCGTCAAATCTGTGCTCTGACAACAGACCTGGACAAAATTTCAGAAGAATTATTCGCTCTCACAACAAACGGGGGTGACGAATATTGCGGCCAGGTTATCGGTGCTGCCGTCAAAGGGCTGAAATGGTCTGAGGATAACAACGACCTCAAAATCATATTCATCGCCGGCAATGAACCCTTTACCCAGGGAAAAGTGGATTACAAAACCAGCTGCAAGGATGCCATCAGCCATAGTATTATTGTCAATACCATTTTTTGCGGCGATTATCAGGAAGGGATCGACACCTTTTGGAAAGACGGCGCCGACCTCGCGGACGGTAAATATATGAATATCGACCAGAACCAGCAAATCGCCCGCATCGACGCCCCGCAGGATTCAAAACTCGTGGTTCTGGGAAAACAACTCAATGACACCTACATCGCCTACGGTTCAACCGGAAAAGAGTATAAAGAACGGCAAAAAGTACAGGATATGAACGCCCTGGCGCTCAGTCCCCAGGTCATGGCGCAGCGATCGGTTGCCAAGGCATCAGCCCACTATAAAAACCAGCAGTGGGACCTGGTCGATGCGGAAAAAACCGGTGCCGTTTCCGTTGAATCTCTGGATGAAGAAGCGCTGCCCGAGGAAATGAAAGATATGAACAAGGAGGAGCGCAAAGCTTATCTCGAGGAAATGTCACAAAAACGCCAACAAATCCAAAAGCGCATCAACCAGCTCAACAAGGAACGCAGACAATTTGTCGCCGACAAGCTCAAAAACAGCAATGAAACCACCCTGGACGCGGCCATGCTCAATATGATCAGAGAACAGGCGAAGAAGAAAAATTATACCTTTGAAGATCAGTCACAAAGTCAATAGATCATCGAGGAATGGAGCTGTGCCATGTTTAAAATATCAGCGTTTCCAGTAATTATGTTAATGGCCGTTGGTTGGGGAAATCTGATCGCAGACGGCATGATCGTGATTCCGCAACCTCCTTCGGAAAATCCGTTTCCACTCTCCGTGACCTACCACACCGTCAAAGTGAAAATAGCAGATCAAGCCGCTACCACCCGAATTGAACAAGAGTTTCACAATCCCACTATGCGGCAGCTCGAGGGCTATTATCTTTTTCCGGTACCGGAAAATGCGGTTATTGAACATTAGATCGGAAGAGCGTCGTGTAGGGAAAGAGTGTAGATCTCGGTGGTCGC
>CAZSOP010000206.1:0-7502 GCA_964608385.1 uncultured Cytophagia bacterium | reverse complement strand
CGGGCAGAGAGGTGGCAGTTACCATCATACACAGTGGTGTCGGTGCGATTTCTGAATCTGATGTTTTGCTTGCCGCCGCCTCCGGCGCTATTATTATCGGATTCAATGTCCGGCCGACCAGCAAATCCAGAGAACTGGCTGAAAAAGAAAATGTCGATATTCGTCAATATGAAGTGATTTATGATATTGTCAATGATATCAAGGCCGCCTTGGAAGGGTTCCTGAAGCCTCAGATTACGGAAGAATTAAAGGGTACCATCGAAGTTCGCCAGATTTTTAAAGTACCCAAAGTGGGAACCGTTGCGGGCTGCTATATCTCTTCCGGTCAAGTAAACCGCAATGACCCGGTCAAGGTGTATCGAGATGATCGTTTGATACACGATGGCCAGATCGTGTCGTTAAAGCGTTTCAAGGAAGATGTGAAGGAATTGAACTCCGGATATGAATGCGGCGTCGGCCTGGCCAATTTTAATGACTTGCGGGTCAATGATATCATTGAAGCCTATCGCAAGGTGGAAACCAAACGCACGTTGGAAGATTCCAACAAGGGAAATTAAATGTTGGTCGGTTTATTGCAGCTGGAAATTTTTATACCGGATAGCGCCAGTCTGAAAGCAAAACGATTTGTGCTTTCCAGCCTGAAACAGCGTTTGAGAAACAAGTTTAATATATCGATTGCAGAAATCGATCAAAACGACAAATGGCAGCTGGCAACCCTGGGAGTTGCCGTTGTTGCAAATGAAAAACGCTTTGTTGAAAAAACGCTCAATAAAATATTTACATTGGTCGAGCAGGAACACAATATACAGATTATGAACCAACAATTCGAAATTTTATAATATGACACCACTAAATTACAGCCGCTCAGACAGAGTGGCGAAACAGATTAAAAAAGAAATCGGTGATATTTTTTTACGTGAGATGGATGATCCGCAATTCCGGCTTTTTACGGTCACCAAGATCAAAATGAGTAAAGATTTACGCTATGCAAATATATATTACAGTGTAATGGGCGGTGTGGAGCAAAAGGAAAAAAGCGAAACACTGCTACAGAACGCTGCTTCCCAGATTCGTCGGGAACTGGGACATCGTATCCGTCTGAAATTTGTTCCCGAGTTGCGATTTTTTTATGATGATTCCACTGAATATGCAGCGCACATTTCAGAGCTTCTGGATAAAATCAATCGCAAAAAACATTAGGTTTTTGTTCTTTTCCAGGATGGGTGATTCAAACCAAATTCTTAATATCCGCAAGCCAGTCGGATGGACTTCTTATGATGTTATACGATATTTAAAACGTATGTCAGCTCATAAGATAAAGATCGGCCATGCCGGGACATTGGATCCCTTCGCTGAAGGGGTATTGGTGGTTTGCACCGGAAAAGCGACCAAAGAGATACAACATTTTGTCAATGCTGAAAAGGAATATAAAGCAATTATTAGATTGGGCATTGAAACCGATTCGCTGGATATTAGCGGTAAAATTGTCAAGACCTTAAAGGTTACAGAACTGGATCAGGAGAAAATCCTGGCCATCTTGACTGCTATGACCGGTGAAATCATTCAGCAGGTTCCCGCCTTTTCAGCCCTCAAGCACCGAGGGAAAAAACTCTATGAATTGGCGCGTCAAAATGTTGAGGTGTTATTGCCCAAACGAAAGGTGTTCATTTATAGGCTGCGCCTGAACAGCTTTGAAAAGGATCGCCTTCATCTTGAAATTACCTGTTCGAAAGGAACCTATATCCGTTCCCTTGCGCGCGATATCGGAGAGGCGCTGGGTACAACGGGCTGTTTACAGACACTGATCAGAACACGGGTGGGAGATCATAAACTCGAAAACGCCCGGCAAGTGGTCGAAATTACGGTTTGAATGGTAAAGAAGCATTGGATCAAATGGAAATTTTTTGGGATATAAATCAAATTCATTCAAAACAAAAGTCCATTGTCACCATCGGTATATTCGATGGTGTTCACCGGGGTCATCAACAGATCATCCGGCAAATGCGCGACATTGCTAATCGCAAAGATCTGATTACCACGCTGGTAACCTTTGAACCCCATCCGCAACTGGTGCTGCGAAATCAGGAAAAAAGGCCCCTGCGCATACTCACCATGATCGAGGAGAAAATCGATATTCTCAACAAAATCGGCCTAAAGCGCCTGGTGGTGGCTAATTTCAATAAGGATTTTGCCAATATCGAACCGGTGGATTTTATTCAAAATTATTTAAAAAAAAAGCTTCTGCTTACAGAAATGGTTATCGGCTATGATCACTCGTTTGGTCGCAATCGTAAAGGAAACATCGAATTGCTGCAGAATCTGGCGAACAAGCTGAACTTTCAGGTACAGGCTCTGCCGGCAAAAACCATAGACAACCAGATCATAAGCAGCACTCTGATTCGAAGTCTGATTGCAGAAGGAGCTGTCGGAAAAGCGGCGGAATTTCTCGATCGCCCCTACAGGCTCAATGGCAGGGTTATCCGTGGAGACGGTCGCGGTAAAGAACTGGGTTATCCAACCGCCAATATACGGCCGTTTTCATCCTATAAGTTGATTCCCAATGCAGGAGTCTATACAACTTTTATTACAATTGATGGTCAAACATTCGAAAGTACCACCTATATCGGCAACCGGTCTACATTTAATTTACAGCAAAATGTCATAGAAGTTTATATTCATGAATTTGAAAATGATATTTACGATATGAAAGTCGATCTTGAATTTATCGATTTCATTCGAAATGATAAAAAATTCGAATCTTCCAAGGGTTTAATTAAACAAATTCAGAAAGATATCGAACAGAGTAGGGAACTTTTTGATAAAATACGAGTAAATTAGCGGAGGAATGAATGGCTATTTCAAAAGAACAAAAGGTTGAAATTATCAAAACCATTGGTGGGGATGAAAAAAAATCGGGAAAAACAGAAGTTCAAATTGCTCTGATGACCGAGCAAATAAATTCCTTAACAGATCATTTTAAAACCAACCCAAAAGATTTTCATTCCCGGCGCGGTCTTCTCAAGATCGTCGGCAGACGCAAACGCCTGCTCGAGTATTTAAAGCGCAAGGATTTGGAATCTTATCGCGAGCTGATTGCAAAGCTGGGCTTGCGTCGTTAACTTTTGGTTGATATTGCATGAACAGATCTGTTCAGTTTTTACCATAACGATCTGAAGGTTCAAATATAAGGAAAGGAGGTAATATCCATGATTGAGGTACAACAGATTACTCGCTTTTTCGGACGGGTAAAGGCTGTTGATAACGTATCATTTCAGGTGGAAAAGGGTGAAATTCTGGGATTTCTCGGTCCTAATGCCGCCGGTAAAACCACAACCATGCGGATTCTGACCACCTATTTGCCCGCTACACATGGCAGAGCCACTGTGGCCGGTTATGATGTCCACACAGACTCGATGAAAGTGCGCGAACACATTGGATACATGCCTGAAAATCCTCCTCTTTATCAGGAGATGCGCGTTATTGATTTCCTCAATTTTGTTGCCAAAATTAAAGGGGTGGGAGCAAAAGACATCCGTTCTGCCGTGACGGAAGTGATGGGCAAAACAGACATTGAAAATGTCAAAAATCGCGTTATCAAACAACTCTCAAAAGGTTACAAACAACGCGTCGGACTGGCGCAGGCCCTGGTTCATAATCCGGATGTTCTCATACTGGATGAACCCACCGTCGGTCTCGATCCAAAACAAATTATCGAAGTTCGTGAACTGATTAAAAGCCTGGCCGGCGATCATACCATCATTCTCAGTACCCATATCCTGCCCGAAGTCAGCATGACTTGCGAACGCGTCGTCATTATCGATAAAGGTAAGGTGGTTGCTGAAGATACGCCGGACAACCTGACCAAGGCGCTTGCCGGGGCAGAACGCCTTAATCTCATTGTGAAAGGACCAAAAGATAAAATCGATGAAAAACTGACATCGTTTCAGGATATTAATCTGCTCACATCCACGGCTAAGAAAAGCAACCTTATAAATATTCAAATCGAAAGCAAAGCGAAAGAGGATTACCGCCCGCTCATCGCTAAAACCATCATCGAAAGCGGTTGGGATCTCTATGAACTCAAGTCAGAGGGTGTTAGCCTTGAGGATGTTTTCCTGCACGTAACAACCAGAGAGGAGGGAACAGGACAATGAGAAATTTCATGGCGATTTTTAATCGAGAATTAAAATCCTATTTCAGCTCTCCGATTGCCTATGTCGTAATTGGCCTTTTCCTGCTTATATCCGGTGTTTTTTATTATCTGATCGTCTCTAATTTTGTCCAGGTCTGTATGCGGGCCGATATGCAGGCACAGATGTACCGGATGGCACCACCAAAACTGAATGTCAATATGATGGCAATCAGGCCTATATTACATAATATGAGTCTGTTTGCACTCTTTTTTCTGCCGCTGATCACTATGAGGCTCTACTCCGACGAAAAGAAAACCGGAACGATTGAGCTGTTGATGACCTCACCGATTACCAATATGCAAACCATTCTGGGTAAATTTTCAGCCGGAGCCGTGCTCTATCTGGTGATGTTGCTGGCAACAAGCATATACATGATTCTGTTGTTTATCTTCGGCAAGCCCGAACTCGGTCCTGTATTGACCGGTTATCTGGGCCTTTATTTGCTTGGTCTCAGCTATATCGCATTTGGCCTCTTTTTCTCGAGCCTGACCGATAACCAAATTGTCGCCGCCGTTAGTACGGTTGCATTTATTCTTTTTTTCTGGGCAATCGGCTGGGTTTCCGGCTTTGTCAGTCCGGCTCTGGGCGGTATATTTGAAAATTTCTCGCTCATCGGACACTTTGATGACTTTGCCAAAGGTGTTCTCGATACCAGGCATATTGTTTTTTATCTCAGTTTTATCACTATGGGTTTATTCCTGTCCAATATTTCAATTGAATCGGCAAGATGGAGGGGAAAATGATGATGAAAAAATATACTAAAATAGGAGGACTGGTCGGATTTGGTTTGCTCCTTCTCGGATTAATTATATATTCAATCAATGCAATTATGACTACCGTATCCGCGGTTTTTATGATCGCAGGTGCTGTTCTTCTTGTCCTGTATGTGGTATTTAATTTTTCGTCTATAAAAGAGGGACTTTCGAGTCGTTCGGCCAAATTCGGCAGCAATGCTGCGCTTCTGATCCTCTTTGTGCTCGGCATTCTTGTTGTTGTAAACATTCTTTTGAGCCGTTTCAATGCCAGGCTCGATACCACGGCAGCAAAACAGTTCAGTCTCGCACCGCAAACCACCAGCGTACTGCAAAATCTGGATAAAGATATCAATGCCCTCGGTTTTTTCAAATCCGGCGAAGAAATGCAGGCCAAAGAACTGTTTATAGAATATGAAAATATTTCTTCCCGGTTTAACTGGAAAATTGTAGATCCGGATAAAAATCCGGGTATGGCGAAAAGATATAATATCGATACCTATGGCACTATCGCGGTTATCGGTAATGCCAAACAGGAAAAACTAGAACAAGCAACCGAACAGGCATTGACAAACGCTATTATCAAAGTCTCTCGAGATGAGATTAAAAAAATCTATTTCACCACCGGACACGGCGAAAAAGATTATGACCGCAGTGACCAGGATGGATACTCACGTGCCAGGGGCGTGATTGAGGATGAGAATTATCAAATCGATAAAATCCTGCTCGCCTCTTCGGAAAACGATTCTATTCCGGATGACTGTAGCGTTTTGGTCATTGCCGGACCTAAAACCGATCTCTTTGATACTGAAAAACAACAGATTAAAGCCTATCTGGACAAGGGTGGCAAAGTTCTGTTTATGCTCGATCCGGAATCTCCGCCGTCTTTTAGTCGGTTGCTCACAGAGTATGGCATCGATGTCGCTGACAATACCGTTATAGACGCTTCTGGTCTCGGGCAGTTGTTCGGCGCCGGTCCGGCTATTCCGATTGCCAACGATTATGCCGATCACACCATCACCAAAGATTTTAATGTTATGACCTTTTTCCCTTTTGCCCGATCAGTCAGCAAAATGAGTGAGGTGCCGAGTGGCTTGACCGTAACCGAGCTGGCAAAAACCAACCAGCGCAGCTGGGGCGAAACCGGTCCTTTGGATGCCGGCCCCCTCAGTTTTGACGCCGGAGAGGATACCAAAGGTCCTCTGCCGATTCTGACCGTTGCCGAAAAAAGTTCGGCTGCATCAGGAGCAGCAAAGATGCGACTGGCCGTTTTTGGCGATTCCGATTTTGCTGCAGACGGTTATTTTCGTAACCAGGGTAATGGTGATCTCTTTATGAATACGGTCAGCTGGCTGGCAGAAGAGGAAGACCTGATTTCGGTTCGCGCACGCGACCCCGAAGACAGAAGACTGACCCTGACCAAGAAACAATCACGCCTGATTCTCTATTTCGGCGTTGTTTTTCTGCCGGTTTTGATTTTCATAGCCGGTGTATGGGTCTATGTAAAACGCAAATAAACCGTAAAGGGCTTGTGAATTTTCTCAAGCCCTCTCTGTTTATTGTTTGATCATCAAAAGTGAGTTGAATTAAATATAGGAATGGAATATGAATTTTAAAACAACATTGATTCTCGGACTCGTCCTTGTCGTTGGTGTTGTTTTGGTTCTTTTTATCGACAAGCAGGACAAAGAGCGCGAAGAGCAAAAAGAACTGGAAGAAAAATTGTTGGTCATAGAGAAAGAAAATATAAGCGAGCTGTATCTGCAACCGTCAGGCATCCACGTCGTACGCGATACGCTGAAGGATACCTGGAAAATTACCGAGCCGGTTCAGACCGATGCGGATAAGCAGGCAATCGATAATGCTCTCAATATGTTCGACTCGGCCAAAACCGAACGCGCTGTTTCAAGCGATTCAAGTGAATACCATGTGTTCGGCCTCGAGCCGGCACGGGGAAAACTCGTTATCGTCCACAATGGTCGGCAGGATACTCTTTTTCTCGGGGACGAAAATCCCACCGGTTCTTTCGTCTTTGCCCGCAAGTCGGGTTCGCCCCAGGTATTCCTGACCACCACAACCCTGAAAACACATATCGAGAAGAACCTCTTCGATCTACGCGATAAACGCGCGCTTGCGTTTGATAAGACCCAGGTGATGGGGCTGGATATCAAAAATCCACAGGGCTCGCTTTCTCTTGAACGCGATATGGGATTCTGGACTCTCACCAGTCCGCTGGAAACCCGTGCCGACAAATCGACAGTCGATCAAATTCTCAAACAGCTTTCATCGGCCAAAGCCAAAAAATTTGTCGATGAATCACCAGCTTCCGGTAGAGCCTATGGTCTGGATTCACCGCTGTATGCTCTTGATCTTTATATCGGTGCGGGCAAAGCCAAAAAGGCGCTCACAATTGGCGATGCCACCGATGCTACTTATTACGCCAAAGATGAATCCCGCAAACCGGTTTTTACTGTAGACAGCTCATTCGTTCACAAACTCAATGTAGACCTTTATGATTTGCGCTACAAAAAATTAACCGAGGTGACCTCGGGTCAGG
>CAZSOP010000205.1:0-7502 GCA_964608385.1 uncultured Cytophagia bacterium | reverse complement strand
GGAATCGCTGTTGATCCAGCCGGACGGAAGCGGTATAAGCGACAGAGGTTGCCAGGGGGGAGGTTCCATTTGCAAAAACCGGCCACCCTGACCGAAAAATCCCATGATTTCGTTCAAACTCGATGAATGATAAATGAACATCCAGAGCCCCGCATTTCCCTCTTTATCCACATCATCGGAAACCGGGGTGACCAGCAGCAACTCTGCATCCGCAGCCCAGCTGCCGGCAGCACTGTCTACAGGGGAAAGATTCGCCCTGGCGGTATATCCGGATGGATTGATATCCCCGATAATTTCGCCGCTATAGGCATCGACCATTATATTTAAACCATTTTGGGATGCATTGTCGTAAAAATAAAAATTCCATACCGTTTTAACCGGAAAGAAGGTGCTGTTTCCTGTAGCTGGCCCCGGCATTATTTCATTTTTTGATTGATTGGTTTTACGCAACGGAATCGACAGATCAGCTTTGAAGAGCTGCGCCGATAAAATAAAATCCGGATAAAAAGCATTAAAATCAGCCCCTCCAGCTTCCTGTGTATAAGTATAAGCCTGGTCGCTATCCATCCATCCGGGTTCAAGAGGTAAGGAAAAAACAGCGGGATACCGAATGATTTCAACAATAGAAATAACGCTGGAAGCATAGACGACGATTTCTTCGGCTGAATCGGGTGAAGTGAAATGATATAACCAGAATTTGGCCGCTCCGGTTGTTGTTAGATCATCAGCCATTATATCCAACAGAACAAAATCAGGTCGGAACTCTTGACTGATTTGCCGGGCCTGTGGTAATAGTGATCCTGCGGTTCGATAGGCCGGCTGTCGTAACCTCATATCGATATTTGTTTTTTGATCGTTGTTCATGGTCAGGTCGACAACATCGATCCGACTATCGCCATCTTGATCATAAATGCCGACGGGCTCGTCGCCATACATAAAATCCGCCTCTCCATCGTGATCAAGGTCTTTAACAACGATCGGATAATACGCATCAGAATCTAGCCAGAGTATGGAATAGCTGCCATCTGCCTGATTGATCACGCTTGCGCCGATTGGTATGGGTATATCCGGGCTACCGAGCAGCTGTACGACTGCCCCGCGCGGATCCTGGTTGCCATAGTCGACCTTCCCAGAAATTGATCCCAAAGGCAGACTTGAACCAGTGGTAAATGTAAAAACATGCGGTTCCTCGAGTGAATCGAGTCCGGTCGATCGCGCCGCCATAACAATCAGAGTGTATTTTGTATCCGGTTGCAGGGTTTGATTGTTCAGCGACACGGTCTTTTTGTCGCCACTGACGCTGACATCCGTGGTGTTAAGGACAAACGAGGAATCACCGAGAATATATAAATTGAGAAAGAATGAAGGCCAGGAAAAGTCGGCGGTTTCATCGATGGGCAAGCTGAATTCAATTACAAAAGCAGTCGAGGTTGAAACATGGGTCGTCCCGTCAGCCGGTTGCGTTGAGGTGACCCACAATTGCGCCTGGGTAAAAGAAACGGAGATCAATAAGATCGAACATAGCAGGAAATAACAAAATGATCGTCCAAACATGACTACCTCCCCAGTTGAGAATGATATAACATGACTTTTGGTCACCGGTAAAAATAAGAATAAAAGACGATAGTGTTTTAGAACTGAACGACACAATGTTAAGGATGGTACCCGGGAAAGTCTGACTTTGCATCGAGTTCATGCTAAAGTCGGTAAGTGACAAGTTGAACTTACTGCTAAACAACTTGTTAGTCAAGTTATTTTTTGAATCTCATTCATTTTTTTAAGATTTGATATTGTTTCAGATGCTTATCGGGATGAAGGGGATAGACACCCGCAAGCAAAGCACTTGATTTAACTGAATAGCTTTTATATTATAGGTCAAGGACAATCAAATCAGCAAGCATACACAAGGCTATACCGTACCTAGCGGTATATTTGATGGTCTCTACAAGTCCTGACGTTTCAATGAAAGATTTAAGCTCTGCTGATCCCTATGTCATCGATAATATGGGAGGATAAAAATGAACACAGATTCAAGCCGGCGGTGTTTTATCAAAACAGTCGGAACATCAGCTCTATCGCTACCATTACTTGCGCATTGCAACCGCCAGCCGGAACGGCCTAACATCCTCTGGCTCACCAGCGAAGATAACAGCCCCTGTCTCGGCTGTTACGGTGATGAACAGGCCAATACCCCCAATCTGGACGCTTTTGCCGAAGAGGGCATACTGTACGAGAACGCCTTTGCCAATACACCGGTGTGCGCGCCGGCGCGTTCGACCATTATCACCGGTATGTATGCCTGTTCCATGGGCACACACCAGATGCGCAGCAACAATCCGATTCCGGAACAGATTCGCTTCTTTACCCAATACCTGCGCCAGGCCGGCTATTACTGCACCAACAACGCCAAAGAGGATTACAACACCTTCAAGCCCGACGGTGCCTGGGATGAATCCAGCCGCGACGCGACCTATGAAAATCGCAAAGAAGGCCAGCCCTTTTTTGCCGTCTTTAATTATAAAGTGACGCATGAGAGCCGCCTGCACGAGTGGGAAGAGCCGGTTCACGATCCGGCAAAAATGAATTTGCCCCCTTACCATCCCGATACCAAAGAGACCCGACACGACCGGGCCCAGTATTACGACAAGATCACCGAACTGGATCGCCAGATCGGCGAAAAGCTGAAAAAACTGGAAGAGCAGGGACTGGCCGAAAATACCATCGTCTTCTATTACTCGGATCACGGCGGGGTGCTGACGCGCAGCAAGCGCTTTCTCTATGATACCGGTACCCGTGTTCCCATGCTGGTGCGTTTTCCGAAAAAATATCAGCATCTGGCCCCTACGCCTTCGGGTACGCGCACCGACCGTCTGATCAGTTTTGTCGATCTGGCACCAACGGTTTTGAGCCTTGCCGGTGTGCCGGTGCCGCAAATCATGCAGGGCAAAGCCTTTCTCGGCAAACAGACTGAAAAAGAGCGCGATTACGTCTGCCTCTTTCGCGGCCGCATGGATGAACGCTATGACATGATGCGCGCGGTTCGCGACAAGCGCTTTAAATACATCCGCAACTATATGCCACACCGTATCTGGGGACAATATCTCAACTATCTCTGGCGCATGCCGACGACGCAGGTTTGGCATAAACTACACCAGGAAGGCAAACTGAACGAGGTACAGGATCGTTTCTGGAACGAAAAACCCATGGAAGAGCTTTATGATACCGTCAACGATCCCTGGGAGGTCAACAATTTGGCTGAAGAGCCGCAATATCAGGATATTCTGAACCGGATGCGAAAAGCCTTGCGGCAATGGGTAATTGACAGTCGCGATCCCGGCTATCTTCCCGAAGCGGAGATGGTAATGCGAGGCAAAGACAGCACGATTTATCAAATGGGTCAAGATCCGCAACAGGTCGATCAGAAACGGATTATGCAGGTTCTGGATGTGGCGAATCAACGCGATGCAGCCAATTTGCCGCAACTGATCGGGTGGCTCGACGATAACGACGCGGCAGTGCGCTATTGGGCGGCAGAAGGATGTCTGGCCCTCAAAGACAAAGCAAAACCGGCACAGGATGCCCTGAGCAAAGCACTTGAGGATGATTCTCCCAATGTCCGCATCGCCGCAGCAGAAGCCCTGCTTACCTTTCAGCAATCTGAAAAGGCGCTGCAGGTCCTGAAGGACGGCGTCTTTCATGAAAACGAATGGGTGCGCCTGCAGGCCGCCAATGCGCTCGATTATCAGGATGAAAAAGCGGCGCATCTGATCGATCTGTTCCGCACAAAACTGAACGATAAAAGCAAGTATATCGTACGGGTCATGCAAAAAGCGATACAGGATTTGGAGGGTTGAGCTAAATATACATGTGCGCTATGGTTAAGAACCGTTCAAACCCCGGGTGTTGCGCCATAGCGCATCCCCGGGTGTTTGAATGCCCTGAGCTCAACTCACACTCTGTATACAATTACCTCGTTATCTTCATCCACCTCACTCCACTTCATAGGCAGTGTTCCCCGTACACCCGGTGTTTCGTGACACCGATCGAAGCTGTATCAAAAGCCGGATTTTCTGACCCTTAAAATCGCCGAGCGCCAAACGCTGAGGACAGATTCAACTCGTGATTTATATAAAGTGATCATTCAATCCACACTTTTGTCCAAAACAAATTAAATTCTGAATGAATAGCGATTAAACGTCAAATAGTGATAAATTCCATTCTGCAGGTAACAGTCAACCAGCTACTCGATTTTCGTTTGTTTTCCGATAAATTATTTTGTAGTTTTTAGAAATAAATTTTGAAAGGAGCCCACTTGAAGTTTGGTGACCGATTTATTAATAAAATTTATATCTTTATTGCATCCATGTTTCTCGTCTCGCTCTTGTTTGTTTTTTTACTATTCAATTCGCCGGACTTTTTTGAAATTGATGCACTGAAAAACAGGACGATTGATTTATATTTTGCAGACAATATCTCTCCGGCACAGAGAAAAATCATCCAGCGGTTCAATGATCAGTATAGAGATAAAATTCGTGTCATTCCCATCAATCTGCCTTTCAATACCTTTAGCACGAACGAACGAAAGGAACTGTTGTCCCGGTCTTTACGAAGCAAAAACAATCGAATCGATGTTCTGGCTGTTGATTATATCTGGCTGGGTCGTTTTGCAAAATGGGCGGAACCACTTGATGACTTTATGCATCAAAACGTTAAGGATCTCTATCTCGAATATGCTTTGCAAGCCTGTAACTTTGACGGAAAAATCGTCTCCATGCCTTTTTACATCGATATCGGGATAATGTTTTATAGAAAGGATTTACTGAACCTCTTGCCGGATTCGGAACAGCTGATTGCCAAATTAAAAGCATCCATAAGCTGGAATGAGTTTATAGAGCTGGAAGAAAAGCTCTCTTTTCTGGCAAAACCTTTTTATATTTTTCCGGCTGACCATTATGAAGGCCTGGTGTGCAGTTTTATGGAGACCGTCGTATCGCAAAACGGATCGTTTAGATTTAATCCGTCATTGAATGTAAACACACCCGCAGCGAGAACCGGTCTAAACCTGTTGATCGATTTGATATACAAATACAATCTTTCACCGGCAGCTGTTACCGATTTTAAGGAAAAGGAAGCCTATACCTATGCTTTTGAAAAAGATGCTATCTTTATACGCGGCTGGCCTGGAAACGAAAGGGACTTTGAAAAAAAATACCCGCAAAAAGTAAAAAACCTCGGCATAGCGGCTTTGCCCCATTTTGCCGATGGCAGACCTGCTTTTGTCTATGGCGGCTGGAATTTAATGATTTCTGCTTCAAGTGATAAAAAAGATGCAGCAATGGAATTTTTAAAATTCACTGCGAATATTGAAAATCAAAAGATTTTATATGAAGAAATGGGATTGTTACCGACGAATAAAAAAATCTATACGGATTCAATATTTATTTCCAAACATCCGGAACTGGTTTATCTCAAAAGCCTGGTCGATAAAGGATTTCATCGTCCCAAGCTTGAAGATTATACCAAAAAGTCGGATGTGATTTCTTATTATATCAATCAGGCCTTGCGCAAAATCATATCGGCTGAACAGGCCCTGGCAAAAGCAAATCAAATGATTCTTGCCGATGAAGTTTTGATCAGGTAAAGCCCATGCTCGCTGTTGGATTTAATAAAAACAAACTCGCCAGACAATTCAAAAAATATCATTTTGAATTCAAGCATATCATTATTCTGTTTTCGATTTTGTTTATTTTTCAGATTGTTACGTCCTTTTTCCATAAATATTCCGTCAGACAGATTCTGTTTAGAACACAGGAATGGTATCAGCGCGACTCTGCCGAAAGACTGGCTAATTTGATTGCAACCTCACTTGAACTTTTACTGGAAACCAATTTGCCTCGGGCCATTGAGAACGAAGAATATGAAGCCAGGGTCATTAGATCTATCAATATCATACTGATTCAGCAGGTTTTGCAAAAAAACGTCAACAAAGTTTGTCTCCTGGTTGAACGGGAAAAAAAGATAACAGCCATTGACAAGGGACAATCTCTTTTCGCTTTTCTGCAGGGTCATGATTATTCCAATATTCAGAATAATCAAGAATATGCCACAGCGATTCAGACCTATAGTACTATTAAGAACCGCCTCAGCCGGGAGGAACAAATTATCAGTATTCTGGAAGGCGAACAAACATTTCATGTCTTTGTTCCCTTTGTGCCCACAGGTGAATTTTTAGGGGCTATTTATGTTAACATTTCACCCAACTTTGGATTTATTACCGACAAAATTATTGTCAATTTTAATGAAACCAATGCGATATTTATCGCTTTGATCGTGTTTGGATTGTTGGCCATATTTTATATCACCTCTTATACGATCAAGGAACGCGATGAAGTACAGGAGGCACTTTTTAAGGAACGACAGGTGCAAATGCAAAACGAAATCGAACATAATAAAGAATCAATGTTTACCAACCGCATTTATCATACCAACCATAAAGCTGAAAAAATTATGGGATTTATTAAAGAGGATTTGTCCAGACTGTCAAAAGAAAATATAGATGAAATTAAATACCGGGTAAATAAATATTCCAATTTTGTTTCGCGTGTTATTTATGATATGAAGTGGTACGATCCGCCGGTACAGACGATTCGCAATCCGGTTTTCAATACGGATCTTAACAGAATTATTGAATTTTTAATCGAACATGTTTTCCTTCGCGTCGTTAAACACTCGAAAAAGTGTACCTTTACGCTTGATCTCGATGAAAAGGTGCCGCCGGTTCATATCAATGAATTCGTTGTTTGGGAAATTCTGGAACCCCTCATTCAAAATTCCATCGATCACGGTGGAGATAAAAATCTGATTATTCAGATCATCACCCGTTTTGACCAATCCGTAAATCAGTCTCAAATCATCATTCGGGATAATGGGTCGGGAATCTCGACTGACCTGTTGCAAAACAATCGGGCTGGTTATCAAAAACTGTTTGAAGAAAACATATCCACAAAAGAGGGCAGAAACCGGGGATATGGGTGTTACATTGCCTATGAGCTGGCCAAAAATCGCTGCGGGTGGGAGTTGTATGCAGAAAGTCTTGGCGAAAATATCGGCAGTCAATTTGTTATTACTCTGCCAACTGTTTGATAAAAGGAATAATTATGGTTACTGTACCCAGAATTAGAATATTGTTAATCGAAGATGAAGAGTTTGATGCCAGACGGGTTGCAAATACACTAAAACCCTTTCGGGATCGCCTCGAAATAAAAGATGTGGTTTCCGACGGCAATGACGCCTATGAATTGGTCCAAAAAAAGCATCGTGATTATGATGTTGTCATCATGGATTTTCAAATCACCGGAGGACTGAAGGGCGAAACGCTTATTCGCAAAATCAAGGAAATCGCACCGACTTTGCAAATCATCGTCATAACCAAAATGACGGTGAATATGACTGATTTTGATTTTGCAAGTAAATTGCTGGAAGCAGGGGCAATGTGGTATTGT
>CAZSOP010000204.1:0-7505 GCA_964608385.1 uncultured Cytophagia bacterium | reverse complement strand
GTGTCGCCTATCGCCGACCGCTACTCTCCACGTTGCGCGCCTCAGTAAAATTGTGATGGTTTATCACCTCCAGCTTACCTTGTAAAAGATCGACAGCCTTGATCCATACCGGTTGATGGCTCTTTTTGACTTGCCAAAGTTCGGGTTGCGGGGTTCTGTCTGCAAAAACAACCCCATTGAGACAAAAGGGACTCGAACCATAGCCTGTATAAGTGCCCTTTTCCTCAATGCTTTCAAAATCAAGCCACAACAGTGCATTATTGTCCGCCGGCTTGATTGATTCAAGCTCGTCAGGAGAATATGATTTTTTGTATATACGTATGTCATCGATGACGGCATTATTCAGCCAGCCGGGGAACTGTTCGTGCTGTAAATCCGGATGGCGTCCGATATTCAGGGGGATCGGGAAGGGTTGAATATTCCCTTCAACCTCTTTTGCCGCAAGTTCCCGGCCATCCTTGAACAGCTTGATTGTATTTCCGTCATATGTTCCTGCAATATGATGCCAGTTATAACTCCAGTCACCGCCAACATCGGCTCTGACTGCATGTCTCTGATCGGTGTAGATATAAAACTCTATTGTAGAGTCATCGACCTGAGCAAGTCCATATTGTTGGCTACCTTTGCTGATAATCGGCATGCTGAACGCAATATTCTCCGAATCGTTTCGTTGCCTTTTGTTTTTAACGTTATGTTGGGCAACCCATTGATACGCTGAAGACCAATTGCGCGGATTAATCCAGGCTTCAAGCGTGAGCTGATTTTTTACCAAGTCGAAAATCGGATCGTTATAGACCTCTATCCAATCATCCAGACCACTCAAAGCGAGCGCCTGGCCTTTTCGTCCCTGAAGCGTTTTCGGATGCCCGATAAGGGCACAATTGTGACCATAACCGGATTTATCTTTTACGTTTACAAGCGGTAGTTCCAATCCCTGGTCCACCCAGTCCCATATATAACCACCCTGAAGGTTGGGAAGGGTGCGGATGAGTGACCAGTATTCATCAAAATGACCGACACTGTTACCCATAGCGTGCATGTATTCACCCATAATTACCGGTTTTTCAATCTTCCGGCAATAGGAACGGATCCAGGCAGGGGTCGGATAGCGTGGACCGCTGATATCAGCATAGGAAGGATTATAGAGACCATTGCCCTGATGGTATATTAATCGCGTCGGATCCATGTTTTTGACATAATCCGCCATTTCAAAATGAACCTGTCCGAGACCACATTCGTTGCCCGTACTCCACATGACAATACTTGGATGATTTTTATCCCTTTGCACCATGCGGGAAAAACGATCCATAAACGCCACCCGCCAGCCCGGTTCTTCGGCGAACCAGGTTTCAGCAAAGTGGCATTCTGCATTGACCTCATCCTGAACATAAATACCATACCGGTCTGTCAGATTGTACCATTCGGGGTCGTTTGGATAATGGCTGGTACGCACGGCGTTTATATTGAATTGTTTCATCAATTTAATATCTTTTATCATCATATCTGTGGGCACGGTTCGACCGTATTTCGGATGATGTTCATGGCGATTCACCCCCATAAATTCAACGGCAACGCCGTTGATCAGCATCTGTGCGTTTCTCACCTCGACGCGCCGAAATCCTGTGTTTTGTTTTATTACCTGAATGGTTCGGTCGTTTTCATCGATGAGCTCCAGAATCACGGTGTAAAGATAGGGTTTTTCAGCACTCCATTTGCGCGGTTTTTTAATATGCTGCGTTAGATTGATTTTTCTTCCGCCCTGTTGCAGTATACCTGTTTTGGAATCAAATGAGGTGACCAGATTTTCATCTTCGTCAAAGAGATAGGCCTTGATTTGATAATTGTTGGATTCATCTTGTTCCGATTCGAGCCGGCAGGTGATGTTCAAATCCGCATTTTTTGTAATTGTCATCCAGAGAGGTTTTAATATATACATCGCGGATACTGGTAAGCGGAAGGGAGTAGAGGTATACATTACGGTAGATGCCGGCAAATCGCCACATGTCCTGATCTTCGAGATAACTGCCGTCGGACCAGCGAATCACCATTACCGATAAAGTGTTTTCACCGGAACGGATGAACGGCGTAATATCATATTCGGCAGGTGTCATGCCGCCCTGATCGTACCCTACATATTGTTCATTAACCCAGACAAAAGACGCTGATTTTACCCCTTCAAAATGGAGAAATATTTTTTTGTCTTTCCATGCTTCCGGAATATAAAACAACCGTTTGTAGCAACCGGTGGGGTTTATTTCGTCAGGAACGCGGGGGGGGTCGAATGGAGCCAGAGCCTGAGGTATATTGCGATACATGTTAAAGCCATAGCCCTGCATTTGCCAGACGCCCGGCACCCGTATATCAGCCCACTTTTCTACAGAGAATTCATCTCTATAAAAATTCAATGGCGCCTTGAGTGGATTGACGGACCAATTGAATTTCCATAATCCATCCAGAGATTGATAAAAGGGAGATTCATATTTATTGTTTTTTAATGCCTGGAAGGTTGTGCTGAAGGGAATCATGGGAACATGGGCGAGTTCCTGATTCTCAGACACCATGCGGGGATTTTCGATATACGCATTAATGTCTTGAAAGGGAATTCCGGCTTTTAGCGGTAAGTTCAAACCCAAGAGTAGAATAACAAGTGCGCTTTGTGTTACATAGTAGCTTTTGGGGAACATGTATTACTCCTGTCTATATTTATATACAAGTCTTTTCTGAAAAGTCAGGTCGTTTATGCAGGAAAAGCCTGAAATATCAATGTATATATTCGCTCGTTCGCTAAAATTGTCATACTCTGCATGGCCGGGATGACAGCATTGAGATCATTCGCCGGGAAGATTAAAAATGCCAGAATATAGGTACAAAGATCACGGTTATAATGTAGAACAGCAGATTGAGCGGTAATCCGATGCGAAAATAATCTGAAAACCGATATCCTCCCGGTCCAAATACCATCAGGTTGGTTTGATAGCCGATGGGTGTGGCAAAGCTGGCGGAAGCTCCGATCATGATGGCAATGATAAACGGCATTGGATTTACACCCATATTTATTGCAGATGCCATGGCGATCGGAAACACCAAAACAGCAGCAGCGTTATTGGTGATCAATTCCGTAAAAAGCGAGGTTATACCATAGACAACGATGAGGACGAGAATCGGATTATCACCGGCCAGGCTGATAAGGTACTGAGCGATGGTGTAAGAGGCGCCGGTGGTTTCCAGAGCTTTACCGATTCCAAAAGCCGCGACAATGACCAGCAGAACTTGCCAGTCAATACTGCGTTTTGCGTTCGACCAGCTGACACAGCCGGTTAATATGGTGAGTCCTGCTGCCAGGGTTGCTGCTTTGAGCATGCTCAGGATACCGCTTGCTGCCAGTATTACCATTACTGATAAAATGAGAACAGCTGTCCATGCTTTTTCAAATCTGATCGGTGCAGAATCTTCAATTTTGCTCACCAAAAAGAAATTCCTGGAATTTTGTTGCTGATCGATAAACGACGGCAACGCTTCCAGTAACAATGTATCTCCCGGTTGTAATATAATATCGCCGATTTTTTTTCGAATGCGTTGTCCATTTCTGGCAACCGCAATGACCACGGCATTGTATATGGTGCGAAAGTGACTTTCGCGAATGGTTTTCCCGATTGAGGGAAAGGAATTTGAAACCACTGCTTCGATTAAGCAGCGCTTGGAACGCGGTCCCTGCAATTTAAAGACCTGATTGGTTGCCGGTACGAGTCCGCGCATTTTTTGCAAATCAACAATTGATTCCACAATCCCGACAAAAACGAGACGATCATTGGCATGCAATTTTTCCTGCGGAGAGACAACTACAATCAGTTCTCCCTCTCTTTCGATTTCCATGAGATACATACCCCGAAGCTTCCGTAGACCCATTTTTTCAATAGACTGACCCACCAGTGGGGATTTGGGTTCCACGATCATCTCTACGGTATATTCACGCGGATCGCGCAATTGACTCATGACCGAGCCGCGTTCAGGTAAAAGCCAATGGCTGAAAAAAAGGATATAAATAATGCCAAGCACGGCACAGGGTATCCCGATTTTGGCAATGGTGAACATGTTCAATCCACTCATCAGGGACTCGAGGTTGTGCTGTTTTGCATACTGAATCAGCATGCCATTAACGATGAGGTTGGTACTGGTTCCGATGAGTGTAATGATGCCGCCAAAAATCGCTGCATAGCTGAGCGGGATCATATATTTTGAAACGGCTATATTGTGTTTTTTCGTCCAATCTGAAATAGCCGGAATAAACATGGCAACCACCGGGGTGTTGTTTAGAAATCCGCTCAAGGCGATCACCGGCAGCATAATTCTGATCTGGGCAAGCCAGCGGCTTTTGGGTTTTCCCAGCAACTGAGGGGTAAACAACTGCATACCGCCTGAATCCCGAAGTGCTGCTGCTACAATATAGAGTATTCCAACGGTAACCATCCCCTGGTTCGTCAATCCTGCAAGTGCATCCGAAGGCGATAGAATACCACTGACCAAAAGAAAACCAAGGGCAGCGAGAAAGACAAGATCAGGGGAATATTTTGTGGTGGCCAGAATGGTTATTATGGCAATGACCAGTAAAACAACGATCCAAGCTTCAAATCCCATAAAACGACTGATATAATTTGTTCAAAAAAACGGGTAAAGCAGTTGATTTATAATTTTTAAGGTATTATTTTTCTGCTAGTAAAGCAACAAAAATATTAACATCAAAAGTCTGACAATTTTGAATGCTGCGATTGTCTCCATTGAAGGGAAGGAAGAAATGAAAATAATATTGGCCCCGGATGCTTTTAAGGGCAGCATGACTGCGGAACAGACCTGTGCGGCAATAGAACGTGCCGCAAAAGCCGTATTGCCCAAGGCACTCATAGACTCTATACCGCTGGCCGACGGGGGAGAAGGAACCGTTCAGGCGCTTATAACCGCTACAAATGGAAAAACAATTGAATGCAGAGTGAACGGCCCTCTTGGTGAGGAGGTAACCGCTCAATATGGCATTCTGGGAACTGAAAATACAGCGGTCATTGAAATGGCCTCCGCATCGGGATTGCCGCTGGTGCCGGCTGACCAGCGAAATCCTCTCAAAACCACCACATTCGGAACGGGCCAGCTGATACGGCATGCAGTGGAAAACAAAGTCGACAAGATCATTATCGGCATCGGCGGGTCGGCAACCACGGACTGTGGTACCGGAATGGCTCAGGCTCTTGGGGTTCGTTTTATCGGCCATGATGGCAGCGAAATCGACGAGTTTATGACCGGGGAACACATGGGATCTGTAAAGGATATAGAACCTCATCAATGTCTGAAAACCCCCAAAGTGGTGGTGGCGTGTGATGTCAGCAATCCATTGCTCGGTCCTGATGGTGCTGTTTATGTTTATTCTTCTCAAAAAGGAGCGACAAACGACCAGCTTTCCCTGCTGGAAACCAACATGTCCCACATCACTGATATTATTGAGTGGAAGAGCCGTAAAGAGGTGCGAAACATAGCGGGCGTCGGTGCGGCAGGGGGGTTGGGTGCCGGCTTGATGGCTTTTTTGGCTGCAGAACTTCGTCCCGGGGTCGATCTTGTCCTTAACGCCTGTCACTTTGACGAACGGATCAGGGATGCGGATGTAATCATTACCGGAGAAGGCGCAATAGATCGGCAGACCTTGCATGGCAAGACTATAAGCGGCGTTTTGCAACATGCAAATCCCTTAAATATACCGGTCATCGCCCTGGCGGGAAGCGTTGCGGATGATATCGATGATCTGTATAAAGCCGGACTGCTCTCGGCATTTAGTATTTGCTCACAGCCGATGAGCCTTGAAGAGGCTCTTGACAAGGCTGAAGCGCTGGTGCAGGCTACGGCCGATCGCGTTTTCAGGCTTTTAAATAGGGTAGAAATACAATCAGACCGATGATACCGGCACATATGGCAGTAATCAAGACAGCCCCGGCCGCTACATCTTTGGCTTTGGCCACCAGAGGATGAAAATTGGGAGAGGTCACATTAGCCAGAAATTCAAGCGCTGTGTTTAAGGTTTCTGCTGTCCAAACCGCCATGATGGCCAACAGAATGATACACCAGTCGATCGTCTGCAATTTACAGATAAATCCCAGCGCGATCGTCACCAGCGTGCCCAATGCATGTATCCATGCGTTATGCTGCGATTGCATCATGTAAGCAATGCCGCGACCGGCAAAATAAACGCTTTTTATTCTCGCCTTGAATTTGAATTTACTCATATTATCCCTGTTGGGAATAGTATTGTTTGTCTCTGTTTTTTATGATATTGTTTTGGATCATACAAGTGTTTTCCGGATTCGACCGGCAGATCACCGTTGCTGCTCAACTAATCAGTGTTTTTTTTATCTATAAAATCTTCATTGTGGCCAACAACGTACGTACACACCATATCGCCGGTTACATTATTTGAAGTTTCAAACATATCCAGAATCGGATTAATCCCCAGCGCCAGTGCCACAATTACGGCCACCTGAGGGGTTGACAACCCCATGTTTTCGAGAATGATGAATAACAGCATGAGACTGCCCCCTGGCACACCGCCGGCACCGATTGATGCCAGAACTGTTGTGAGAACCAGAGTGATAAGAGCAACCGGCGTCAGGGTAATTCCGAACATATTCGCCGCCAATACCGCAAACATAGGTAGATGAACACAGACACCATCCATATTGATGGTAGCGCCCAGCGGCAGTGAGAAACTTGAGAGTTCATTTTTAACCTTGAGTTCCTCGGCCACCACCCGCATGGATACCGGCAGCGTGGCGGCACTGCTTCGGGTGATGAAACCGGTGATCATTGCTTCCTGCAATCCTTTGAGAATCATGTAGGGATTTTTCCGTGTGACCAGAAAAACCAGTAACGCATAGACAACAAAAACCATTACCAATATGCCGGCAATAATGCCGAGCGTTACACCGACATAGGGACCGACAATGTTGGGTCCATACATGCTGAAATTGACAATAGAAAGGGCAAAGACTCCGATCGGTGAATACTCGAGAATCCAGTCGACCATTTTAAACATGGCATCGCGGGCGGCGGTGAAAATATCGATCAGATTTTCCATACGCGCGATAAACTTTCCATCTTGTGATGCTTCAATTGTTACCCGTATACCGAGCCCGAACATGATGGAAAAAATAATGATGGGCAGAAAATTTCCCTCTGCGAGCGCCTGGAAAGGGTTTTGAAACATGTTGATCAGCATGTCAACGATACCGCCCTCTGCAGCAACGTCTTCCCTAAGATCAGCGGTTTGAGTTCCCATGGTGTTGGCGAGTTGTTCCCAGCCGCTCAAATCCGCTCCGCCTCCAGGATTTATGGTCAGGGCCAGCATCACTCCTACAGCAGCGGCAAGAAAAGAACATAAAAAGTACCATGCCATAACTTTGGCACCGATACGGCCGAAACGTTGAATGGGCAAGCTGGCCGCCCCGATGACCAGCGAAAAAAAGATCACC
>CAZSOP010000203.1:0-7505 GCA_964608385.1 uncultured Cytophagia bacterium | reverse complement strand
CCGAAGAGTACGGTCAACTGGCGTATGGAGAAACCGATGCATTTCAACTGCCGGTAACCCCGCCTCTACGCATTACCAACCGCAATCTCTTTACCACCTCACAACTTTTTTCGTTAAGCCATTATACCATTGAGGCGGCAGCTGATGAGCTGAAACGAAAGATTCTCGCATTGGGCAAGCTGCCATCCGGAACCTATTCGCTGGGATTTCGATTAAGAACGAGCACCGGCCTTGAAGAAACAGAGCTGCTTACCTTTACCATTTCAAATCCATCGACGCTCGATTTAATCGCCCCCGGCAACAATGCCGGTGAAAAGGTGGGCGAAATGATCTATACCACCTACCCCCTTTTTCGCTGGGAATCCAATATGGAAACCTTTCGCCTGATGATCGCGGAAAAAATACCGGTGCTTCACGATGATGTTTCCCCTGAAGAAATCATCCAAAGCAAGATTATCTACGATGTATTGCTAAAGGTCGATCCGACGTTGAACAGCAGCTTTTCGAATGGTACTGAAATCAGGATTCCTTCTACCTATTACCAGTATCCCTTTGCCGGGGCGCCCCCATTGGAACCCTGCAAGACCTATTACTGGCAGCTTTATGGATTGCCCGCCACATCAAGCAGGGCAATCGAGTTACCCGGCGAGATTTGGGCTTTTACCATCGCCGATCCCGATCAAGCGCTGAGTGATGCAAATCTGCAAACTCTGTATAACCTTTTGCTCTCTTTACCCATCGAAAAACTCGCCGCTCTTCTGGGCCCGGGAGGGCCTCTCGAAGGATATCTTCCCAGCGGACGCATGCTTGTTAACGGCAGAGCTGTGACGATTGATCAAATGATTCAATTGCTGGGAGAATTCCAGTCGGGAAGATATCGCATTGAAAATATAATTTGTCAGTAATAAAGGAGTTCACAATGAAAAATTGTGCGCTTGTTTTTTTGATATGCATATCCTGTCTGTCCACCGCGCAAAGCCGCGATGAAATCGCATTGGTCATAAAATGTGATGGAAATGCTCACTACCGGCAATTAGACCGGGATTGGACGGAACTCAATATCAATACAATACTTTGCGACGGTGATCAAGTCAAAACCGAAAGGGGTGCTCTGGTCACAATTGTTTTCATCGATGACAAATCTTTGATGAAAATTCGCGAAGAATCACAACTCATCTTACACGGCAAACGGGAAGAAAAAAACATCATAAAAAAAATCGGACAACAACTGGGGCAGCTTTGGTTCAAAGTGACCAATCAGGAAACGCAATTACAGATCGAAACGCCCAGCGGCATTGCAGCCGTCAAGGGCACGGAATTTTACAGCCTTGTAGATGATCTCGGCAACACAACCATTATCGGTATTTCGGGCATTGTTGAATTGTTTAATTCCCTGGGGCGCGTGCAGGTAGGCCCATCTCAAACCGGAAAGGCCGGCAAAAAAATCATACCGTTCGTTGAAAAAACCAAGGAACCAATGGATTGGGGAACCGATTCCGGTACGCTCAATGAACTGGAAATAGAATTCGAAAACGAAAATGGTGAAAAGAAGAGACTGAAACTACAATATAAATAGCAGTCAAAAATGAGCATCAATAGGTGAGGGCGTATGTCCAAAATCGCATTGGTCCTGCTCTTTTTCTGTGTTACGCTAACACATTCGCAGCCCAACCTCTTACATGAGCCGATATACTCTGCAGAGCAGAACTCGGATATCGCTATCAAGGCCCGCGTTGCAGGAGGTCAAAATCGTGCTGTTATGATGCAGGTGTATTTCAAGACACCGGATGAATCATCCTACCAACACATCGATATGCGCCGCCAGGCGGATCTGTGGTCCGGCAATATACCGGCCGAGTATGCGCAGGGTACGCTTTTGCAATATTTTATAACCGCCCTTTTGAATAATCAAACCGTAGTGACCTTTCCGCAATTTAATCCCTACAAACAGCCTGCACGAATTGTGCTCTCAAAAGCTCAGCCGGATAGCCGGAGAACGACGTTAAAAGATACGGTTAAGACCGCGCCAAAACCTTTGCCACCAGGGACCGGCAAAGAAAAAGCGGTACCGACCAAAGAGATGCAGCCGCCACCTGAAAAGGATCAACCATTGCAACAATCCAAAACCGACAGCAGCGCAGCGAAAAACCGCCCGCAAAGCCGGGAATCGGTTTTCCTTGTTTTATCTCCCGAGCCCTTTGAAGAAACACAAAGCGACCAGTTGGTCTTCGGCGTGTCCCTGCAGGATACGGCCCTGATCGATTATTCCACCATAAACATTTATCTCAATGGTGAAAATGTAACGACCAACGCCACTATCACGGATTTTATTATAACCTATCAACCCGAAAACCTGGCTGCGGGAAACCATTTATTTAAAATCAACGCCATGGACAGCAGCCATAGCAAATCCTTTTCAAATAGCGTTTCGGTAACCGTACATAGTCAACTCTCAGCACCATCCTCCTCTCATTTTACAGCCCAGATTTTCTCCGACTTGCGACAGGAAAGAATTTCAGAACAAACAGAGACCATCGGCATCGGTGGTGGCAGTTTTCGTGGCCAGTATGGCAGTATTGATTACAGCGGACGTTTTTTTCTCACCTCTTTGGATACCAGGAATGAACAGCCACGAAACAGGTTCCATTTTGCCGTACGCAGTAAATACGCGGGAATCATCGCCGGAGATGCCTATCCGAGGTATAATAATCTCATTCTTTGGGGCAAACGGGTACGCGGTATCGAAGGTTACCTGAGGCTGGGATTCTTCAATGTAGAGGTGGTCTATGGTCAGACCGTCCGGGGGGTTGATGGAAGTTTGATTTCCGGCATTGAGAATCCGACACAAAATAGCTCGACCATTGACGATTCTCTCATTTACAAATACGGCACGCATGAGCAGAACTTCTTCGCCATACGACCCAGCTTTGGAAGCGGTAAACACTTTCAGCTCGGCTTTACCTTTGCCAAAGTAAAAGATGATCCGTCGTCAACAACGTATGGCAGTGATCCACAGGATAACATTGTTGTGGGGCCGGATATTAAAGTGGCGCTGGATAATTCCAAAATCATATTGCGGGCACTGGCGGCGATGAGTATCACCACCCGTGATATCGGTTCAGGAGCACTTTCGCAGCAAGAGATCAAGGACACATTTGGAGATGTTTCTCTGCCCTTTGATCCCCTTGATTATGATCACATCCTCATCATAAACAGCAGCACAACCCCGATCGATATAAGCAAGGGTGCATCAATGGCCTATGATGTCGGGATCAGACTGGACTATTTTAACAACCTTCTCAAAATCGGTTACAAATCCATCGGCTCGGAATATAATTCACTGGCAAACACCTGGATTCGCAAAGACATTCAGGGACTCTATTTTCGCGATCGGATACGGCTTTTTTCCAACAAATTGTACGGCATGTTTTCATTTGAAAACTATCAGGATAATTTTTCCAGCCAGAACATCAACCCCGAAATCGACCTGAAAACATTCAATTATTCCCTGCATTATTATCCCGGTCAGGGTTTGCCGCAACTGGGAGCAACCCTGCGCACACACAGCCGCAACAACAGTGTCACCACCGTGGACAGCGACACCATTACCTATGGTAATGATATAGATATCCTCAGCATCGATAACAGACAAAATCAAATCCAGCGAGATCTTTCCATCTATATGGGATATCAGTTTAAACTGGCGGATTTTGATCAAAACATCAGAATAGACTTTATTTCGGGGAACAGGCGCGATCGCTTTGATGAAAAACGGGATTCACTCTACTTTTCCCAGGATCTGAGCTCCAGTGTGGGGCTGTTTTCTCTGAGAACGAGATTTACTCCCAAGCTGAACACCACCCTGAGCTTTGCCCGCAACAACAATTTGGCAGGCGAGTTATCGGAATACAAATATACCATGTTCGGCATAGGAGCAGACTATATGTTTTACAAAGATAAAATCCAGGCCTTTGCCCAGTTTCAAAGCACGATGACCGAGGGAACCTCCTATAGCGAGCAATCCCTCAATTATATCCGAAATTTTTTCCGCATCGGCGCAACCTATTTTTTATCGTCAAGACACCGAATCTCTGTGGAAGGAAATATATTCGCAATTCGCGATAAAAGCGTTTTGAATACAATCGGCGATTATACGGATAGCATATTCAGATTATTTTATGAAAAATATTTTTAACCAAAAGTACAACATATACCATTATTTTACCTTTGCCGTTCTGTTGCTGGCGTTATTGCTCTCCCTGCTGTCTATATTTCAAAATCTTCAACTCAAAATTGTCGACACCCTGTTTTATCTCAGAGGCGCAAAAGCACAGGCGGATACATCCATTGTCATTATCGCCATCGATGATATGGCCATGAAAAGCCTGCCCCAGCACTATCCCTTTCCCAGGCGATACTATGCAAAGATGATACAAAATTTGAAACAGGCCGGTGCCAGACTCGTTGTTTTCGATATCGAATTTACAGAGCCCAATATCGAAAATCCACAGGAGGATCAGCATCTTGCTCGGGTGGTTGAGAATGCCGGTAATGTTATCCTGGCCGGTAAAATCGTCAAGGAAACCGGCAGCTATGGCATTCAAAATATTTATATACTCGAACCCATCGAGCCGCTGGCCCGGGCCTGCAATGGCTGGGGGTTGGTTAATGTCTATGAAGATCTCGATGGATTCATCCGCAGATATATGCTGGACTATAAAGTCGGTGAAAAACACCATTATTCCCTGAGTATTGAAGCGATCCGCTCCCTGGAGAATGTCGACAGCGGTAACAACAAAAATAATCTACTCGTTTTGGGCCGTTATGCCATTCCCAAAGCCACTGCAAACAGCATGTATATCAATTACCGCGGCCCGGCCAAAACATTCCGCACTTACTCCCTCGCAAGTGTGCTGGATGATTCCACATTCAATCTTTTGGGCGATGAAGACACGGACATATTTGAACTTCATAAGGAGTGGAATACCTTTTCAGACAAAATTGTAATGGTAGGGGCAACCGCCGAAGAAATCCAGGATACCAAGCTGACCCCCTTTTTTCGCTATAAAAACCGCGCCCAAAAAATGCCCGGCGTAGAGGTTCATGCCAATGCGCTGAGCACCATTTTGCAGAGAGAGTTTATCAAAGATATTCCTACATGGCTGAAAGGACTGTTTTATCTTTGCGTTGCCTATTTAACCACCATTCTTACTCTTGCCTTTCGCCCCCTCAAATCATTTCTTTTTAATATCTTGTTATGGGCAGGGGTAGCCCTGTTATCATTGTTTCTTTTTTCACAACTGAGGATGATTGTACCGCTTATACCGCCGTTTTTAATGATCCTTCTGACCTTTGTGAGCGGAAATACATACAAAATTGTCATCGAACAGCGGGAAAAACTACGGATACGCCAAACCTTTCAGCACTATGTGGCACCGTCCATCGTCGATAAAATGCTGAGCCAGAAAAGGCTCCCCATATTCGGCGGTGAACGTCTTGAGCTGACGATACTCTTTGCAGATATTAAGAACTTTACCCGCTTTAGCGAATCGAACGAGCCCGAGTACGTTGTCAATCGCTTGTCGGAATATTTTAGCCGCATGGTGGATATCATTTTCAAGCACAACGGCACCATAGACAAATTCGTCGGGGATCAAATCATGGCCATATTTGGTGCCCCCTATTCCATTCCCAATCACGCTGAAAAGGCCTGCCAGGCCGCCAAGGAAATGGTTGCAAACCAGTCTATGTATCAGCGAGATCAACCGTTTGAAATCCGTATCGGCATCAACACCGGCAAAGTCATCGTGGGTAATCTGGGATCGAGTCAGCTATTCGATTATACCGTCATTGGGGATGAAGTAAATATCGCCTCAAGGCTGGAAGGAGCCAATAAACTCTACGATACGACGATCATCATCAGTGAAAATACAAAACGGGCTATACCTGAGCAATGGGGATTGCGCGAACTGGATTACGTTCGCGTCAAGGGCAAGTCAAAAGCGATTACCATATACGAGCTCCTTGCCGCTGATGAGCAAAGTATGGCTGATCAGGGAGAACTGATCGAACATTTTTCCAGGGGATTAAAAGCGTACAGGCAACGGCAGTGGGCGGATGCGCTGATACATTTTCGCCGGATATTGCGTCAAAAACCGGATGATGGTCCCGCACGTCTCTACTCACAACGATGCCTCGACTATATCGCCAACCCGCCCCATCCGAATTGGGATGGAGCCTATCGATTCGAGTCGAAATAGATATTGACACAGACAAAAGTATGTAAAAATGCAAATTTTCTCAGCGAAACCGGCGGGTTGAAGCCGCCATAAATTTCAAGTGATAACTAATCTTCCCGAACAGATTTTAATATCATTTTATAATCACTTGTTGTTTTGCACAACACGATTTGATAGAGCTATACGTTGCGGAAGGAACGTCTCCTTGTTTTGGGCAGGAAAAAGAGATTGCAGCGCTTTGACAGGGGTTTGTTATGTTGATTTGATCAGCCGATTCTGCGGAGCCATTCGCGGGCTTTTTCCACGTATTCGCTATTGGGATAATCGTCGATAACGCCCTGAAAATAACTGCGGGCTCTTGCCGAATCATTGAGTTTGAGGTAACACCTTCCCAGCATCAGGGTGGCGTCGTCTTTTTTATAGGAAAAGGAAAAATCAAAAACCTTATGAAATGCCTCTGCGGCACCGGAATAATTTCCTTTACCGAACATGCATTCACCGATCCAGTACTGGCAGTTTGAGGCGAGTTTATGACCGCTATAATTATTCAGCAATTGGCGAAAAGTCGAAATGGCCTGGTCGTAATTGCGCGAGTAAAAGGAGCGCAGTCCCTGTTCATAGACGGGAGAAAACCCGCTGTTATCGGTATAGGTTCGGGTGCCATATTGTCCGCTGGATTCAAATTGTGAAATGCGTTGATTTTTAAGATCGAGGCTGGCACGCAATTCCTGAATCTCTTCGTCTTTTTCCTGAATCAAATAGTTCAATTCATCGATTCTGGATTTGAGAATGATATACTGTTCCATGCCCAGTTCACCCTCATAGTTCTCCATCTTGTCGATATTGGTGACTAACTCTTCAAAGGTTTCCGTGCGTTGCGGGGGTGTGGTTTCCCGGGGTTCCACCTCTTCCATTTCAGCCGGTTGCAGCGCCAGCAGATCATCACGGCGGTGTTGTGGCCGGCCAAAATAATAATTAAAGCCAAAACGGGTGTTCAGGTAACCATCGTTTGATTCCCCTGAATAGGTTCCGTCCAGCATATCACCCGTTGTAAATCTGTAATCGACAAAAGCCGTTAATGACATTTTTTCGTTGATAAAACAGTCCAGCCCTCCACCGAAAATAAAAGCACCGTCGTAATAGCGTTCATCATCCAGCGTACCGATTGCCCAGTTCTTTGTCTTTCGATACTGATAATTGTGTACACCGAGGCCGATAAAGGCATAGGGACGGAGAGATGCTGTAGAAACGATAAAATAATTCAGC
>CAZSOP010000202.1:0-7508 GCA_964608385.1 uncultured Cytophagia bacterium | reverse complement strand
CTCTTGGCGAGCTTGGCGGTTTTGGGTACGCATTAACCGGATGATCCGGAAATAATCTCATAATCCATTCATAAACAGACTTTCTTGCCGGCCATTTGAGTATGGTTTGGACCACTGACCCCACCAAGAATCGCCAAGAGAAAAGAAATCTTCAGAAAGGGATTAAACCGGATAGAAAATCAGCGGTTTTTCTGCTCTCCACCGTTAAATGCCGGCAAAAAAACCGCTGAAAAGGTAACCGTGTCGTGGATTTTGTGTTGCTGTTGCTCGTACTGGACCAGGATCATTCAATTATAACCATTTTACGTACCTGCTCGAATGCATTCGCCTGCAGGCGATAAAAATAGACCCCGGAAGGCAAATCCGCTACGGTAAAACTATATTGATATGCACCTGGTGACTGGTATTTGTCAATCAGGGTCATGACCGCGCGACCTCTGATATTGATGAGCGACAGTTGTACCTGCGCCGCTTCCCGGATCGAATAGGATATTGTGGTTGTGGGATTGAACGGGTTGGGGTAGTTCTGTTCAAGCCGGTATTCCGTTATCTCGCCAGCCAGTGCATGGACAGCGGTTGCAGAGGTCACGGTAATTGTTGTGCTCGATGTTTTCCCGGTGAGGGTGTCCGTGGCGGTAATGGTGAATGTCCCTGTTTCTGTGGCATGATACGCTCCATTTGTGGTGTCGATTTCACCACCGCTCGCCCACCATTTGTATTCTCCCTTGGTCTCATTGCCGCGTTGATCAAGGGCGGTTGTACTAAACGGTACCTGATCCCCCTGAGCAACCGTAGCATCCTGCGGATAAATGGAGAGCTGCTGCACAGCCAGCCAATAGTACAACCAGAGGAAAAAGATGCCCCAGCTGGCACTTGCCCGTAATGTGGGTGTATCCCCCCAGCCTGCCATTGTTGCCATACCGGATGGAAACCATCCGCCCGTCCAGAAAAAGGTAAAGAACAAAGAGGAGGGCACATAATAATAACCGCGCTGACAATATTTCAAGCCGTTCAACAGATAAAGCGAACCGCTGGGCAGACTTGTCATAAGCTGGGGCAGCCGCGCTTTAACATCCCATATCTCACCCGCTTTGGATACGGCATTGAATACATCAGGCTGAGCCGGCGTCGAGATATTGAAAGATTGCAAATAACAGGAATCATTATCAGCATTGCTGCCGACAAACAGCAACGAATCAGAGGCCCAGATCGTACTCGGAACAGCTCTGACTGCATGTGTGCCGACAAGCTGCGGTTCAGTCGCTTGTTGTGTATCCAAAATAACAAAACCGTTGTTCAATGGGCCGCTGCTATAGGCCACATAGATCAAAGAATCGCCGGCGGGAGCATGTAAGGCGCGCGCTTCTCCTGACAATAGATAGTTGCTGATCTCTACAGGATTTGTGGTATCTGAGATGTCTACCAAAATGACATGCGGCTGGTTCTTGTCCGAATTCAACAGAAATGCAGTTTGGTTTCGCACATTGATCCGGCGGAGGTCTCCTTTACTGCTTTGATAGATACCAGCAAGCTGTATATCTGCGGGATCGGATATATCGAGGACAAATAAGGAATCATCACGGACTCCATAAATATAACTGCCCGCAGCAGCGAGGTGCATCAGGCCGCCCCAGCGCTCGTCGGATTCCAGCAATACCGGCTGACCAGGATCTTTGACCCAATAAATCCATAACCGCTCAATTGAAGAGGCATACAGGGTATCACGGCGGGAAAACAGACTCTGAATATCCCAGGGTTCCACCATCTGATCAGCAATGGCAGGATTGTCGTTTTCGGCAACATCGACTTTGACAAATCCGGTTGCGCAGGCCCCTGTTGTTGCATACAGATGAGAACCGGATATATTCAGCGAATTGATGCAAGGAAATGAGCCGGTGGCCAATCTGATTTCGCTCTCTTTGACAGGAGCATCAACATTCGAAACATCGGCGATGATCAACCAGGCATCCTCGCAACCGATGTAAGCGACCGGTCCGTTGGCAACAATCAATTTGGGATCCAGATCGCCCTGCTCCTCTCCTTCTGCCCTTGTCGCCAGAAACCCATTTAACTGTGGGTTGCTTTTATCGCTGACATTAACAATTTGCATCCCGAATCGCGATCCACCATAATCCGCAATGCCGACGAAAAGGTGATCATTATGAATAGTGACCACAGACCCGCCCTTAATCGGCGTTCTGCTGATCTCTCTGGGTGCCGTCAGAGTGCTTACATCATAGATGACCAAATGCTGTTCAGTGACCGCATAAAGAGTGTCGCCAGACAAACAAATATCCCTGGCATCAAGATTCATTGTTGCCGCTACAACCGGTAAAGCGGGATTGGCAATATCGATGAGGTGGAGTTCCGTTCGCGAGGTCAGACATGCAAGCCTTTCACTGACCGCTAAAGTGCTGCCCCAACCCAAAGTAATATCCGCTGTCCCGAGCAATACCGGATTGAGCGGATCATCGATATCAAGGATTTGAAAAGAGGAATCGTTTTGACCCGCAACCAGAAAAAGTTTGTCATCAGCATAGACCACTTTAGTGGGTTCTGTCATCAGCATAAAAGAATTGACTTTGGTCAGAGACGGGCTGGTTAAATCGATCGTAGAGAGCATTGTACCCTGACAAACAAATGCATAATCGTCGGTTACCGCTGCACTGCCCCAATAGCCGCCGATATGGGCTCCCATTTTAATTTCATAACGTATCTGGGCAGAAACCAGCGTACACAATAACAAAAGCAATATAACCGGAATGACATGAACAATCCTTAAATTATGTTTACTCTTTTTCATTGAAACCTCCTTTTTGGTTAACAGGTCATTTGCTCAAAGCATCGTAAATGATGACATGATATCAAAAACAGGATACTTGTGATCCTGTAACAGAACAGGAGAGCTCAAAATGAAATAAAAAATGCATGCAAAGGAAGAAACATTTACCACTACAAGTGATCTGGTTCAGATGTTCAACATCAACCTGCCAGGGACCCCGGACAGTCTCATGATAGCGTACATCCGCGCGAAGCTCTGCTCGACCGCGCTCAAGCGTCAAAGAAGCAAAGAGCAGTTGCCTCTGCTGAGCCGGAAAATCTTGCTACATCTGATTTCCTACCCCTATATAATCATCCCTGGGCAATAAATCAATCCGTTATATGAATTTTTTGATAAAATTAAAATGTTGAATATTTGCGATAAAATCCATATCATCATAACGTTACCCTTAAAATTAATCACTTGAAAAACGTGGATTTTATTATTCGATTCAACTATTCTTCTTGTCCAATATAAAAACACAGGTGTAGATGATGAAGCAGCAAAATCTCTGGATGATCATTCCTCTCCTGGTGCTTTTGTTTCTTATACTCCCGATCTACCTCTTCTATCCGCGACTCGCCAGGTTACAACACGATCCATGGTCCTTTTTACCCCAACATCCTCAACACACGGATCACAGCCAATTGATGCCGGGCCCTTATAAAGACGGCTCTGCGGTTACAAAAGAATGTTTACAATGTCATGAAGAAACAGCTATAGAAGTGATGCAAAACGCACACTGGACCTGGGAAAGCGAACCGGTCGAGCTGCCGGAACGTCAGGAAACCGTTGTTTTGGGCAAAAAAAATGCCATCAATAATTTTTGTATTGGCGTCCGCTCCAACTGGCCACCCTGTACAGCATGCCATGTGGGTTACGGTTGGGTCGATGAAACCTTTGATTTTGAGGATCCTTCAGCCATTGATTGCATTGTCTGTCATGACCAATCAGGCCAGTATATCAAAACCAAAGGTGGATACCCGGCAGAAGGTGTTGACCTGGCACAGGCAGCGCAGAGCGTTGGTATTCCGACGCGCGAAAATTGCGGCGGTTGTCATTTTCGCGGTGGGGGCGGCAATGCGGTAAAACACGGCGACCTGGATGAAAGCCTCTACTATCCCAGTGAACGCATTGATATTCATATGGGCAAACATGGATTCATATGTACCGATTGCCACCGCACAAAAGAACATGACATCATGGGTCGGTCGATATCGGTAAGCTTGGATGATCGAAACCAAATTTACTGCATCGACTGCCATGCCATGAATGTTCACCAGGATGAACGATTAAACCTGCACAATCGTAGCGTTGCCTGCCAGGCCTGCCACATCCCGGAAGCAGCCGTAAAAGAGGCCACCAAAATGCACTGGGACTGGTCTGCGGCCGGTCAGGATTTTCCCGAAGATCCGCATGAATATATCAAAATCAAGGGTCGTTTTGTTTATGAACGCAATATCAAACCCGGTTATTTTTGGTACAACGGCAACGCAAAACCCTATCTATTCGGAGACCCTATCGATCCTGATGAGGTGACTATGCTTAATGAGCCCGGAGGCTCCATCGATGATCCGAATGCCAGAATATGGCCCTTTAAAGTTCATCTGGCAGAACAGATCTATGATAAAACCTACAGCTATCTTTTACAGCCCAAAACATGGGGCGAAGGAGGATACTGGACCGAATTCGATTGGGACAAAGCCGCCAGGCTGGGCTCAAAAGCCGTCGGGCTTGCCTATAGCGGTTCTTTTGGTTTCACTTCAACCGCCATGTTTTGGCCGATTACGCATATGGTGGCTCCAACATCAAAAACGTTGCAATGCAACGACTGTCATGGAGAAGAAGGAGAACAGAGGCTGAATTGGACAGCCCTCGGGTATGAGGGCGATCCCATGCTTTACGGTGGACGAAAAAACTAAAAAGGACGGTCGATCATGTGGTTCCAAAAATCCATGCTTTTATTCCTGGTCTTCATTTTCCCGTTTGCCATTGTTTCCGGACAAAATATGCATCCTGTTTTTCCCCTGCTGGATGAAGATGATAAAAATGTCCTGAAAAGCAACAATCCGGTATCAACCCTTCGCACCTGCGGCGGTTGTCATGACACGGAATATATCAGCAGTCACAGCTTTCACACCCAGGTGGGTTTTGATCAGATAAAGGAGGCCGGTAAAACGGAATCCGGGCGCCCCTGGGACTTTAGTCCCGGTACATTTGGCCGCTGGAATTCGCTGATTTATCGATATCTGCCGGCCGACTATGATGAATATCTCGACCTGGGCAGAGCGGAATGGCTAAAATTATTTGGCGCCCGCCATGTTGGTGGCGGTCCCGCCGTTTATAGCGTCAACGGTGAAAGACTCGATGACCAGGCGATGAAAAAGGAGAGCCAACTCTTCAATTCACAGACAGGAAAGATCGAGACCTGGAATTGGAAGCAGTCGGGTGTTGTAGAGATGAATTGCTTTCTCTGCCACATTCCCAATCCCAATAACAGCGCCAGAATAAACGCTTTGAAATCCGGAACGTTCAAATGGGCAAATACCGCGACCCTGTTGGGAACGGGCATTGTTCTTGAAAAAGACGGCAACTATTCATATATCCGATCCGCTTTTGGACCACAGCAAAATTTATCAGCAGATTATATCCTTATACAAGAACCAAAGAACGATAATTGTGGTTTTTGTCACGGTTTGGTGCACGACAACCCGAACATTCCTCTGATTACAGCGGGCTGTCAGCCTGAACACTGGATGACCGAAACCACCGGTCAGGTCATCACCGCCCAAAGACTGGTCGACAGCGGTATGAATCTCGAAAACAAAAGCGCCCTGAACCGCTCCTGGGATATTCATGCAGAGCGGTTACTCAATTGTATTGATTGCCACCACTCTATTAATAATCCCTTTTTCTACCAGGAAGATCCCGAGAGCCGTCCGGCTCATCTTCTTTTTTCACCCAGAAGACTGGAACTGGAGGATTATTTATATCGTCCAAGTCATCAATTCGCGCGTGGTCAAAGTTCGTTTGCCGGACTTGCCCCTGATCTCAAGGCAACGATGCGGCGATGTGAATCATGCCACGATTTTAACCTCGCACATCCCTGGTTGCCCTATCGCCAGAGGCATCAAAACAGTGTAACCTGTGAATCCTGTCATATTCCCAAATTATATGCCCCCGCCAGGCGCCTTCTGGACTGGAGTATCCTGACTGCAGATCAGAAACCCCGGATGGAATGCCGCAGCATCGACGGCCCGGCAAAAGATGTCTCCACTCTTGTCAAAGGCTACGAGCCCGTTTTGTTACCGCGCCGTGAATACGATGGCCGTATACGTTTTGCGCCTTATAACCTGGTGACCGTCTGGTTCTGGACATTTGGTGACCCGAAACGTCCGGTGAGGCTTTATGATTTGAAACGAGCTCTTTTTGTCGGAAATGACTATCATCCGGATGTCATCAGGGCACTCGACAACAATAAAAACAATAAAGTCGAAAACGATGAATGCCTGCTTGATACGAAAGCAAAACAGAACGCCATCCGTAGACGCCTTTCTGCTCTCGGCCTTGAAAATCCGCAACTCCGTGGAGAAATCCAGCCATTTGCTATTCATCACAATGTTACCCATGGAGAATGGGTTGTGCGTGATTGCCAGGCTTGTCACAACCATCCGTCAAATACCACCCGCCCCTTTTTGTTGGCAAAACATTATCCATATGGCATAATCCCGGGCATGGTGCAGGACGCCCAACTGGCACAAGATGGCCACATTATTGAGATGGATGATAAACTCTTTTACCAGACAGATGCTCGCGCATCAGGATTTTTTATACTCGGTCTAAACTCCGTACTATGGGTTCAAATTATTGGTGCGGCGTCTGTAATTCTGGTGCTGCTGGGTACATTACTCCATGTCGGTATGCGACTGCGCAGTGAAGCAATGCATCCCGAAAAAAGCGTAAAGACCCATGAGGTCTATATGTACAGCGGCTATGAGCGCTTTTGGCACTGGATGCAGGCTGCAGCGATTATCGGACTCGTATTTACCGGCCTGGTTATTCATGCCCCCGATCTCTTTGAATTCCTCTCTTTCGAGGCTGCTGTTTGGGTACACAACATCCTCGCCGTAATATTGGTGGTCAATGCTTTTCTCTCTCTGTTTTATCATTTCGCCAGCGGTAATATCAAGCGTTACCTTCCCGAACCGCAGGGATTTTTTAGTCAGGCGATGCAGCAGATGAACTATTATCTCAAAGGCATTTTCACAAATCAGCCACATCCCTTTGAAAAAACGCCGGAAAAAAGGTTAAATCCCCTGCAAAAAGTCACCTACCTTGTCATATTGAATATACTGCTACCGGTGCAAATCATTACCGGCATCCTCATCTGGGGCGCGCAGTACTGGCCGGAATTTTTATCAAAAGTGGGCGGATTGGGACTTTTAATTCCCTTTCATTCGCTTATTGCCTGGTTTTTTGCCGCCTTTTTACTTTTGCATATCTATCTCACCACAACCGGCCATACGCCGACATCCAATATCCGCGCCATGATCGTTGGTTGGGAAGAAATCGAAATGAAATCACAGGAGTCCCGTCATGAACGATAAACAACTCAAACCCGCCACAGGCAAAGTCTTGCGCGCACAATGCGCGGCAGTTGATGGCCGCGGGCGCGTCGTGATGTTGG
>CAZSOP010000201.1:0-7546 GCA_964608385.1 uncultured Cytophagia bacterium | reverse complement strand
GGCAAGCATTTGTCTCATGCTGCTTTACAAATTTATCCTATAGAATTTTCCTCTGGTTCCGCTTGTTACTTAATTTAAATCAAACGACTAACGTGTCTGCAAATTATTCCAACAATGCGGTTAATCAAAAAATGATGAAGACCAAACGGTGTGATCTTTGAGGTAAAGTAGGTTAATACAGTAAAAGCTAGTTAATTATGCTTAAAAAGTCAAGGTTTTTATTCGTTGAACCGCTTCAGCGTGAAAATGAGAACCCGTGATGCAAATAAGCTCATCCGCATCACGGTTTTTCCTTTCTTGAATCACTTTAAAGGCAGACCCGGAAACGCGCGCCCGAGCATGATGGCTGGTAATTTTTTCCACCAGGGTCTCAGCAGCCAATCCCCGTTGCGTCGGTAAGGGAACAAAATAAAATTCCTCGGCGCAATCAGCCAGTATAGATAAAATTGTATCCGCATCTTTGTCCTTTAACAAACCGAGAACAATAATCCTGCGCTTGTCGGCAAAAAACCGTTTCAACATCCAGACAAGCACTCGCATTGCACCGGGATTATGCGCGACGTCGAACACCACCAGCGGCCGGCGGGAAACAATCTCAAACCTGCCCGCCCGGTATAGATTATGTACCGCCGTGACCCCCCGATGCGGCGAAACCGCCAGGCCTGCTTTGCCCAGAAATTCCAGAGCCGCAGCCGCGATTAGAAAATTTCCGATTTGATGCGGTCCGGACAGAGACAGCCTGATTTGTTCTCGATAGCCTGCTGTTCGCAATTGGAAAGCAGAACCATCTGCGCTCATGTGCAGGTCAAACACACAGCCGTAATCCGGGGCGCGGTAAAAACGGCTCTTTTGGTCGCTGCATTTTCGCCTGATGACCATCTCAACTTCTTTTTCCATCCGGCCGGCCAGACAAATGGATTCCGTTTTAATGATACCCGCCTTTTCCAAGGCAATTTCGGTTTTGCTTTGACCCAAATGGTCGGTGTGATCCAAATCAATACCGGTGATGATGGAAAGAATCGGCTTAACCACATTGGTCGCATCAAATCGACCTCCCAATCCGACCTCAAGAATAGCTACATCAACAGCTGTATCGGCAAAAGCGGTAAAGGCAACAAGCGTCAGTGCCTCAAAAAAAGTACAGCCGTAATCTTTAATGCTGTCCTCAAGCCGTAGTACCAATCCGGCGAACCAGTCTTTGTCGATTAGTTGACCATCGATTTGAATGCGCTCCCGGATATCATAAAGATGAGGCGATGTATAAAGTCCGGTCTTGATGCCTTGACTGTGTATCATCGTGTCCAGCATCACCGCAACAGAACCTTTGCCGTTGGTTCCGGCGATGAGTATGCATGGATAGCGGTTCTGTGGTTGCTTTAGGTCAGCCAGCGCTTTCTTTATCCGGCTGAGATCGAGACGCCAGCCGAACCGTTGCCGGCTGATAATAAAATCAAGGGCTTGGGGATAATTCATTTTGCGTCAATCAATACGGTAAGGTGAATTCCAGTAAAACCGCGTAATGCCACTAAGGGTTCCCAGCCATATATAATCGCCGGACAAATGCAGAGAAAACACCTTTGTTGTCGGCAACCCATCTTCTATACCAAAACGTACCCAGCGCTCGCGTTCACGGTCAAATTTATACACTCCGTCAGCCGTGGCGACCCAGACCGCCTTTTCTGCTGCCAAAATCCGGTTTATCTGATGGCTCATTTCATAGTGCTTTGCCGGCGGGGCGAGCCATGTTTCGCTCTTTACATTAAAGGCCGAAACGCCTTCCACGCCACCAAACCACACCTCATCTTCAAAACAGGAAACAGCAAAGCATTCCCGCCCCGAAGGACCCTCAACACCGCTGTAAAATCCACCGGACTGCTCTGCTTTATCATAAACATAAATACCAAACTCGGTGGCCATCCACAACAAGTTATAATGCTGATCGAGATCGCGGACGGAAATGTTTCGCAAAGCAGGATAATCAACCAACTGAATGCGGGTCGAATCGGTTCCCACAGTCGCTTTGTCTATGCGAGACACACCGTTAACCGTCGCGACCCATACAGTGGTGTCATCCAACACAACATCCTGTATACGATTATCAACAAGATTATCAGCAACCGTATAGGTTCTCCAGATGTCTTTCGATAAATTATGGCGGGTCAGTCCATCCAGCGTTCCAAACCAAATCAGGTTTTTATCAGCTGCAATAGCGGTTATATTTTCATTATGAAACCCGGTTAGCAGATAGGGTTCAAAATATTCCGGTTGGCTGTCAAAAGGCGTCCATTTCGTAATGCCGGCGGATTCGCGTTCATCCTGAACGCCCCCTATCCACAGGGTTTCGTAGTGTGCTCCTATGGCATCTACCGCCGGGCTCCACAAGCCATGGCGCCTAAGCTCAAGATTATACGTTACCAGGTTTGCATGTCCCGTACCCAATCCCCACGTTCCCAGATAGAGGTTCTGCCATTCATCTTGCAACCAACAAGTTATATCATAATGGCGAAGATCGACGTCATCTATGACCCTGTTTCGCTCATCAAAGAAAAAGCCGGGTTCCATATAGAGATGGGGCAGTTTGCTCAATCGCCTGCGTTTGCCCCCCCGCCAGCGGATAAAATCTTCGCGCCCCGGTTTGTTAATCAAAGTAAAATCTATAAACGTATTGTCAGAGCGATACCAATCCGATCTGGAACTGATCAAATAAATCTTGTTATCATCACCAAATCCCAGCGAGGTAATCCGGTCGGAATACCCCAGGCCAAGTTCGTCGAAAAATATATTACTCCAATAATTCGTTGCCGGTTCCTGATAGCTTATACTGTTTCCGGTTATACACCATAAATAACCGGTATTCTTGTCAAACCCCACAACATGAATATTCATCGAGGAGAGTCCATTGCTGATCGTCCAGGGAAAATACCACTTTTTTTCATAAAAATTGTATCGCGTAACACCTCCCGTGGTAGCGTAATAGACAAATTCATTTCCCATGTCCAGATCGCGTACATAGCGTGTTGTGGACCATGTAATCCAGTCTCCTACATTATAATCTCTGTTGGTTCCGCTTATTCTTGTGTTTTCCTCTGCTGTCAGATTTATAGACACGGTCAGCAGGAGTAAAGTGAAAAATCGCATCTTTTTCCCACCTGTTATTTTAATCCATGTTCTTGTCATCATCGATTGCGAGTACACGCATATTCAAATCTCTTGTAAAAGTTGCTTGACTCTGGTTGTGTTGGACGATGACGATTCAATTTCCATTCTGACCTGATTGTCATAGCACTCGATGTCCAGCACTTTGGCGAGGCTGTGCAGTTTGGCGATAATATCGCCGCGATCCAGAGGCACGGTCACATTGAAACGGGTATAATCATCTTGTATAAACGTCTTGAGTTTTTCTTGCAGTTGATTCAAAAAAATGCCTTTTTTCGCCGACACAAATACACTGGGATCGTATGTTTTGCGCAGGCTTTGAATAGAGACAAAATCATCCAAACAGTCGATTTTATTAAAGACATTTAGCCTGGGCTTTTTATCGATCTGCAGTTCATGCAGCACCGATTTTACCGTTTCAATCTGATCTTCAAAATGAGGGTGCGAACTGTCGATAACGTGCATCAACATGTCTGCATTATGAGCCTCTTCCAGTGTGCTTTTAAAGGACGCGATCAAATGGTGCGGCAATTTGCGGATAAAACCAACCGTATCGATGAGCAGGATTTTCTCGCTGCTTTCCATGGAACGAATGGTCGAATCCAGTGTTGCAAACAATTGGTTTTCAACCCGAATTTCCGCATTCGTGAGAGCATTCATCAAAGTCGATTTGCCGACATTGGTATAACCGACAAGAGCGATTTTAAAGATATCCCCGCGTCGTTTACGGCGTATTTTTCGTTGTTTGCTGATCTTTTCCAGTTCCGTTTCCAGCAGCGATATGCGTTTTCGAATCATCCGCCTGTCGACTTCGAGCTGAGTTTCACCCGGACCCCTTACGCCGATACCACCAACCTGTCTCGAGAGGTGTGTCCATTGACGGGTTAACCGGGGAAGTAAATATTTCAACTGCGCCAATTCAACCTGGGTTCGGGCTTCCCGTGTACGGGCGTGCCTGGCAAAAATATCCAAAATCAGGGCACTGCGGTCAATAATTTTTGTTTTGCAGACATTTTCAATATTCTTTGCCTGAGCCGGACTCAGATCGTCGTCAAAAATAATAACATCGGCATCCAGATATTTTGCGGTTTGAGCCAGTTCATGAATTTTACCTCTGCCGATCATATAGGCCGGGTCGATCCGGTCTCTCGCCTGTATCACCCGCTCGATCACATCCCCATCCGCCGTATCCGCGAGTTGTTCCAGCTCATCGAGATGATCGTTCACTTCCCAGCGACGGCCTTTATACTCGATACCGACCAGTATAGCCCGTTCTTTATGCTTTTCGTTTTTGATCAAATCATGATTCCTTTTGAACTGACGTTTCGCCTTTTTCTTTATAAATCAACATTTCAATAAAAAGCAATAAAAGCGCAGCGGCAAGCAAAAACGGCCACAACTCTCTGCCAAATCTTAGTTTATTAATAAATGCAGAAATATCAGCAAAAACAATGTTCATGGTATAACGTTCTTTGATTTTTTCTTCGGAAATCCGGCTTAAATCCGATTCTGCCGTATCAATATTCAGCGACCATTGACCCAGTATCTCGTCATCTGCAAAAAGCGAATATACTCCCGGAACATCGGTTTGCGGATATTGAATCCAGGTTCCACTTGCTGTTAGAACGGGATAAACCGAATCCATCCTGCGATCGGGTCTATGCATCACCAGGTCCTGATGAACATGAGCAGCAGAAAGTTTATACTGCAATGGATCGCCAACCGTTAACTGTTCTCTCCCGATTTGACTTTGAACCCCCAAATAGCCAATCGTTCTGAAGATGAGCGGCGCAAACAGCGGTTTATAGATAAAATCCGTGATTGCCGGATCAAATCCCGTTGTACAGAGAATAATCGTTCCTTCACCCAATCGTCTTTCGAACATGAACAGCTCGCCGGTATTGTACTCGATAATGGGGTCAATCTCCGGCGTGGGGCGAAATTTTAAGGCAAAATGAAACACGGGATCTCCGATGTCCTTTTCTTCCGTTGTGAAGATACCGTCAAAAACAGGATGCGCAAGATCTGCCCGCCCTGCGGAAAAAATGGATTCCCTGTTTTCCGAACTCCCTATGCTCTCCAAAATAGGGGGCAGCTGCAGATGGTTCGCAACATGTTGGTTAAAATTTTTAATATCGATGTTTTGTCCCAATACCAGGAACAATCCGTTTCCGGATTGTACAAAATCAGCCAATTTCCCGCAAAAGGAATCGTCCAGCCTGGAGAAATGGGCCAGCACAAGAACATCGTATCGATCCGGATTGACATAGTCGGATGCGGGGAGCTGATGAATTTTAAACGGCGATGGCTCTCGTTTAGTCGGTCGCAAGGCGGTTTCGATATAGGGGTGGCTATCCTCGAGTCCGATCTGAATTCCATCCGGCGTATAAAAGGTAAAATATTTATTATTATCTGCTAAAAGTTCGTCATCCTCTAAAACAACAGAACCGGATTGATAACCCCTTTTTTCCAGAATAAACCGGAACAAAATCGAGGTTTGCTCGCCGGGTTCAAGAGAAACCGCAGACTGAGCCACCCGGCTGCCGTTAAAAAACAACTGTACCAATCTGTTTTCAGCGACACGCGTTCCGGTATTGGCGACAAGTGCCTGCAACCGGATTACTTTACCGGTTTGAAATATGGTTGAAAGAATTTTTATCTGCTTAACACAGAGATTATCAACCCTCTGCGGATAAACCGGTATCGCAATCATCTGATCGGAAACCGACCCCGAATCGGATAAAAAATTGTGTTTTTGAAAATCAGATATAACATAGAGTTCTTTGTTTATGTCATTGGATTTTTTTAACAGAGCCGCGGCTCGGTCCAGAGCCGTTGGCATTTGTGCTCCCTGAAATGCGATCTCTGTCTTTTCAATGCGTTCTTTTAAGGCGTCAATATCCTGATAAGCACGTGAAATATTCTCAGAGGTGTCTGTTGCGATGATATAGTAAATCTTATCCCCGATATGATGTGTATCAACAACCTCCAGAGCCTTTTCCTTTGCGCGCTGCAACAAACTGGTGTCGGATTCCCGGCATTGCATGCTGTAAGAATTGTCCAGCACGATCACAGACGTGGTGGCTGCATCGGGAACGGCGTTCAGTCTCGATCTTTTCAGTGCGGGCCGGGCAAAGGTAAACACCAACAATAAAATAATTAAGGTGCGGATCAAAAGCAGCAACACCTGACGAATCTTTAGCCGTCTGATGTTCTTTACTTCCAGCTCCTTCAAAAAGGCCAGAGAGCTGAAGCGCACCGGCTTTGATTTGGAACGGGTAAAAAAATGGATAATAAACGGCAAAAGAGCTGCAAAAAGTCCGGCCAATATTGCTGTATTTAATAAACTCAAATCGCTATCTTATTTTCTAAAACAAAGTATATATAAAGGGAGCGATTGCCGATCCTTCCGTAAACACGATCAGGGCACCGAACAGTACCAAAATGATGATGATCGGCATAAGCCACCATTTTTTCCGTACAAGCAAAAAGTGCCAGAATTCTTTCATTACAGAGAGTTTGGACATTTCACTCCTTTCCGAGTGCTATACGATCAAAAGAGTATATATTTAACGGCTGTTACGCCCGTTTGTTTCAATCCTGAGCGGGAGGGAATATACTATCTTCTATAAGTTTACACCAAACATGAATGATGGCGATATGCCCTTCCTGAATTCGCGCTGAAAAATCAGATGGCACAACGAGTGCGTGATCCGTCAATTCCGCCAGTTTGCCCCCGCCTTTTCCCGACAAAAGGATGCTTTGTATCCCTTTGTCACGCGCAGCATAAACGGCGTTGATCACATTGGCGGAATTCCCGCTGGTGCTGAGACCGACAAGGACATCACCGGGATTTCCCAGAGCCTCGATTTGTCTGGAAAAAATTTGATCATAGGAGAAATCATTGGCCACGGCTGTTATTATTGAAGTGTCTGTGGAAAGAGCGATGGCCGCAAGTGGTGGCCGGTTTTTTAAAAATCTGCCGACAAGTTCGGCTGCAAAATGCTGAGCATCAGATGCACTGCCGCCGTTTCCGCAGATCAGGAGTTTTCCTCCCGTTTTTAATGATCGGATCATCAATTGTGCGCTGTTTTCGATAAACTCCGCTTTATCCGTCAAATACCGGAACACCGCTATGCTATCATCAAATTGCGCGCGTATCCCCTCTTCAACATTACTGCCGCTCATTTCTACTCCTAATCTCTTCTCAAGGCACGAATAAATTGTCCCAATTTATTCTTTACACTTTTGTTTTCAGCGGAAAACGCGACAGGGGAATCCACATAAATAGTTTCACCGGCCAATATGCGGGTCGGATTCAGATAAAATAATTCATTCGCCTTTTCGCTTCCCCACCGGTTGGCGACGAACTGATAGGCATAGGACAATT
>CAZSOP010000200.1:0-7591 GCA_964608385.1 uncultured Cytophagia bacterium | reverse complement strand
GTACTTTTAGGAGTTTCTTGTTAAGGTCAATAAAAACAATAAAAAGAGATTTTTTAACGGCAACCTGTTTAAAACGATAGAATCCAGGTCGCTTTTTTTAAAATGATTTTTCTCTTTGTTCCCTCTTTTTCTTTTCTCTGTGCTGAGGTTTTTTGTTGACCTGTTTTGACCGTTTAGCTCAAAAAATGTATAAATGCCATATCAGGTGCGGTAAGCGGACTGCAGGAGTCTTAATGGATGCCAATATTGTTTCCGGGGAGACCACCCATAACACAAAGAAAAAGGCCAGCCTCATATCGAGACTGACCTTAATTGAATAACTAGTGAATGGTCGGGGCGAGTGGATTTGAACCACCGACTTCCTGCTCCCGAAGCAGGCGCGCTAACCGGACTGCGCTACGCCCCGTTCAAATTTTTAAAACAACGCAATGACGCCCAGAGACGCCAGGGTAACAATGGTGCCGGACATGAGCACACCGGCTACTATGGCCGGAAATGCATAGCGAAACCGGATGCCGAATAAAAAAACGGCCAGGCTCCCGGTCCAGGCACCCGTAATCGGCAGCGGTATGCCGACAAAAAGCACCAAACCAACCGCTTTGTATTTCTCCACAACCTTGCTTCGCCTCTGTGTACGGGCGAAAAGCCAGGCAAAAAAACGATGGAAAAAGGGATAACGGTCAAGAAATAAATAGGTCTTTTCAAAAAACAGCAATAACGGTATAACCGGTAACAGATTGCCGATAACCGCAAAGATATACGCCGTTTCCCAATTCAAACCACCTCCGATGGGTGGTTGGGTAAGGGCCCAGGGAATAGCACCTCTCAATTCCGCGATCGGAATCATTGCAATTACAACCGTCACCAGCTCCTTGGGTAAAATATGAAACCATTCCGCTATCTGATCTGCCATGCTTTAATCCGTCTTCAAATCATGTCCAAAAAAAAGAGTTAAAAATTAAACCGATAAATTTCAGAGTGTCTCGTGCCGCCCGAATCGATGACCGCTCACTGCCGTATATGGTTTCGACCGGTAAGTTGTAAATCCTGCCACCGGCTTTGCCGATTCGCATAAGGACCTCGGATTCAAACTGAAAACCGCTCTGTTGCAGGTTCTGTAAAGGGATCGCTGCCAGTCGTAAGGCGCGGAATCCGCACTGACTGTCCAGTATCCTCTGGTTGCCGGCACAAAGAGAAACGATCACTGAAGTGATTCCGTTGCTCATGATGCGCGTGATTGGCATTTTTTTATAACGGTCACAGCGATTGCCGACAATCACGTCCGCATCGGGTTGTGCTCGAATAAATCGAATAAAGTCCGGAATATATCGCGGCGGATGTTGTCCATCACCATCGAGCGTCATAATCCAATCATAACCGGCTTTACTTGCATAGATGATTGCCGTTTGTATGGCCTTTCCCTTGCCGAGATTGGATGCATGGCTGATGACCTTCCAATTACCATTCGTTGCTTTTTCCAATGTACCGTCGGTCGAACCATCATCGACCACCAATATATCTTCAGACGATACATATCGACACATTTCAAAGAGCACGCTCTCTAAAAATTCAGCCTCATTGAACACCGGAAGGATTATGAGAACTGAATCTTTGTTCATCATAATTTGCTAATGTAGATAAATAGATTTATATTATCAAGGATTTTTTTGCGCTTTATTGCAAACGCTTAAAAATATTATAGCCGTATTCTGTTTTGATGATATCGCTGACCTCATCGACATCCAGAGCCAGGATCGTGTTTTCAACCACTGGCGCAAAGTCGCCTTTTTCGAAAAATCCCAGATCACCACCGCGCTCTGCATTGGGCAGAATCGATTTTTCCTGTGCCACCTTGGAAAAATCCTCACCAGCGCGAATGCGCTGTAAACAACGCGTGGCCTGCGCTTCCGTTTCCACCAAAATATGCAGAGCACGCAGCTTGCCCTTGCCGCTTTCCGGATTGTATAGCGATAAAGACGGCTTCCAAATCCAGCCGGTTAACTGCACCCTGGCCCAATTTCCCGATTCTTCCAACACCACGAGCTGCTGACCCTGTAATACAGAGCCGATCTTCTTGCCCTGAGGTGCTGCACGAAGATTTTCCTCAGCAATGCCGACATACTGAAGCTGCGGATACTCCTGAGCCATACTCAGTAGCGGTAACAGAAAAAGCATGATCAAAAACCACGTGTTTCTCATAATCATTCCTCGACGGTTAGTCCTTTATTGTTTCATATTTAAAAAATTCTCTATTTATAACGTTCTATAAACATTTACCCCGCATTTGCTTAAACGCAGGTTTTCGTTTTATGATCCATCCCATGCATCAATCTCGCCAATCAGTGTGGTTAAAATATCCTCCTGCCGGACTTTGCGCAGAATTTCACCCTTTTTGAACAAGACCGCGCTGGTTTTACCACAGGCGATGCCGATATCGGCTTCCCTGGCTTCACCCGGGCCGTTTACCTCACACCCCATAATCGCAACCGTCAGGGTTTTTCCCCTATATCGGAAATGGTCTTCCACCTTTTGTGCAATGGGTACAATGTCAATGGCACAACGCCCGCAGGTCGGACAGGATATTACCGCGATCCCCTTTGATTTCAGCTCCAAAGCCTTTAAAATCTGTTGCGCAACATAAACCTCTTCCACCGGATCACCCGTCAGTGAAACGCGCAGGGTATCGCCGATACCCTGATAAAGCAAAACGCCCATGGCAACACTCGATTTGATCGTGCCGCTTTGAATTGGCCCCGCTTCTGTCAGTCCAAGATGAAGCGGATAGTCCGTTTTATCCGACAATGCCTGATAGGCGGAAATCGTTTTCAACACATCAGAGGATTTGATCGAAACCACCAGCTGTTCACAGCCAAAATCTTCCATTATGCGTATATTTCTCAGCGCACTTTCAACCAATGCTTTAACCGTCGGCCCTCCCTCACGTTTTAACAATTCCTTTTCAAGGGAGCCCGAATTGATACCAATTCGAATGGGAATATTGAGCGATACAGCTTTTTTTGCAATCGCTTCCAGTTCTTTTCGCTTGCCGATATTTCCCGGATTGATGCGGATCTTGTCCGCCCCGGCATCGAGCGCTTTTAAGGCCAGCTGCGGATTGAAATGCACGTCTGCAATCAGCGCTACATTGACTTGAACCTTGATTGCCGCAAACGCCTTTACAGCCTGCCGGTCCGGGACGGCAACGCGCACGAGTTGGCATCCTGCTCGCTGTAGAGAGTCGATTTGTTCAAGCGTGGCGTCTATATCGGTCGTGCGGGTGTTGGTCATGGATTGAACCGCCACCGGGCCACCGTTACCGATATCGATAGAACCGATTTTTACTTGCCGGGTTGTTTTACGCATGGCCTATATTTCGTGATTCAAGCTCTCATCATACACATTTTTACGCTAAAAATCAAGTATTATCATTTTATTCAGCCTCGCCGGACATTCCCGAATCGAGCATCATGGCATCAAGTGAATCGCTGAAATGCTTTTCGATAAAATCTTCAATTTTGCTGGCTGATGTCAGTGTTTTCATTTTTTCCCAGGTAAGAGAGGTCTCTTTCATATGGATTGAGCGTATCCGCATCTTGACGTGCAGTAAAAAGGGTGCGCTCATGCTTAGATTTCTATACCCCATCCCCAGCAGCAAATCTGTATAACGGCTGGTGCCGGCCATTTCACCACAAATACTCGCCTCTTTTTCGAAAAGACGGGCCTGCTGAGAAATATGATTGAGCAAATAGAGTACCGATGGATTAAGAGGTTGGTACATGTTACTGATGCTCTCATTTCCGCGGTCTACAGCAAGGGTGTATTGCACCAAATCATTGGTTCCAACGCTGATAAAATCAACGTGGGGTAAGTAGGACGCTATATCGATTGCCACCGAGGGCACTTCAACCATGATACCTGCAGGCATCGTTTCATCATACTTTTTATTCGATTTTTTCAGCTCTTTTTTTGCCGAACTGATGAATTTTTTGATTTCATACACCTCTTCGATGCAGGTGATCATCGGAAACATGATCTTGACATTACCGTTTACACCGGCGCGCAGGATGGCACGAATTTGCGTCTTAAAGATTTCGGGCTGCCGCAGAGATATGCGTATCGCCCGGCACCCAAGGTAAGGATTGGGCTCTTTTTGCCCCGGTTTTCCGGCTTTGAATTTATCACCTCCCAAATCCATTGTCCGGATGACCACCGGATCCGGATAGAAATAATCCGCAATGCGTTTGTAATCCAGATATTGCTCTTCCTCGCTTGCCGGCTCTTCTCGGTTGAGAAAATACATCTCAGTGCGATACAATCCGACGCCTTTTGCCCCCATCTGCCTGGCATCTTTTGCATCCCGAAAGGAACCAATATTGGCAAAAAGCGATACCTTCTCCCCATCCTTTGTCTTCGTCACCAAACGCGCGATTTTTTTGCGTTCTTTAACACGCTTTTGAATAATTGATTTTATCCGCTGCAGCGATGCATACTGTTTGGCGGTTGGGTTGAGGATCACTTCACCATAATAACCATTAACGATAACCTCATCTCCGATATTCGCTTTTTTGAATAATTCGCTGATACCGGAAACCAGGGGGACACCCAGCGACCGGGATAAAATCGCTGCATGACCGGTTAAACCGCCATGCTCGGTGATAAACGCAACAATTTTATTCCTGGGTAGCGATACCGTGTGTGACGGTAACAAATTTTCAGCCGCAATAACGATATCCTTATGTGTTTCAAGAAAGGTTTGACGCTCTGATGCCAGTATATGCTTTAGCAAACGGTGCGTAACATCGCGGAAATCATTGATCCGTTCACGGAAATAGCTGTCATCCAGTTGCTGCATCGTTCGATAAGCCTCTTCAAGTGTTTCTTCAATTGACCACCCCAGACTTTTGCGATCTACGGATATCTTATGTTCGATCTGATTGAGGAAATAAGGATCTTTGACCATCATTTGCTGAACCTGAAAAATGGCGGCTTCATCCTTGCCCAGCTCTTTCGTGACCTGGGCACTGAGGTGAGAAAGCTCTTTTTCAGTTTCACTCAATGTTGTGCGAAATTGCTGCAGCTCTGATTTTACATCACGGTGTGAAATCTTGTTATGTTCAATGTGTTGATGCGAATTGATGATACAAAGATAACCGCCGGCAATTCCGGGTGCGATTTTTAATCCTCTGTATTTTTCCACCTTAAATCACCTTTAAAGCTTTACCTGTTTTTTCAAATGCGGACACTGCTTTTTCCAGCTGTTCCTGGCTGTGAGCCGCGCTGATCTGGACGCGAATACGCGCCTGTCCGCGGGGAACAACGGGATAGCTGAATCCGATCACATAAATGCCCTCCTGTAATAGCATATCTGCCATTTTGTGCGCCAGGGGCTCGTCGTAAAGCATAATCGGCACGATGGGATGGTCGCCTTTCTTGATGTCATATCCCATTTCCATGATCTGTTGCCGAAAATAGCGCGTATTATGCCGCAATTTTTCCCGCAACTCACCAGTCTGAAACAGCATGTCCAGAACCGCCAGCGTCGTGCCCACAACTACCGGCGGTACCGTATTGCTGAACAAATAGGGACGGCTTTTTTGCCGTAAATAGTCGATCATCTCTTTGCGTCCGGAAGCACATCCGCCTGAAGCGCCTCCCAGCGCCTTGCCGAAGGTGGTGGTGATCAGATCGATACGGTCGTTTAAATGCTGCGCTTCGAATGTGCCTCTGCCCTTTTCCCCGACAAATCCGGTGGCATGGCTGTCATCTACCATGACCAGGGCATCATATTTATCCGCTAGATCGCATATATCCGATAAATTGGCCATGTCACCATCCATGGAAAAGATTCCGTCGGTCACGATGAGCCTAAATTTATTCGATTGTGAGGATTTGAGCTTTTTTTCAAGATCGTTCATATAGCTGTGGTTGTAGATAAAGCGCTCTGCCTTGGTCAGACGTATCCCATCGATAATGGAGGCGTGATTGAGCGCATCGGTCAGGACCGCGCATTCCTTGCCGAGAAAGGGCTCAAAAACCCCGCCATTGGCGTCAAAACAGGCCGCATAAAGGATGGTATCGTCCGTCAGTAAAAATTCAGAGACTTTTTTTTCCAGCTCTCTGTGAATTTCCAGTGTCCCGCAGATAAATCGCACCGACGACATGCCATATCCCCACTGGTCAAGCGTTTTATGCGCAGCCTCTACCACCCTGGGATGATTGGCCAGACCGAGGTAATTATTGGCGCAGAAATTTATGACAGACTCACCGCTCTTAACCTTGATATCCGTTCCCTGCGGTGTGGTGATGATGCGTTCGGATTTGAACAATCCGGCGTTTTTGATTTCCTCCAATTGATCTTTCAAATATTCTTTCATCTCGCCATACATATAAATACCCTCCGGCTTGGTTATTTCGCATCAAGTTCAAGTATTACTTTACCACAATTACCTTCATTCATAATTTTAAATCCTTTTTCGAAATCCTCGAATCGAAATTTATGGGTCAATACCGGTGAAATATCCAGACCGCTCTGCAGCATGGTTTGCATTTTGTACCAGGTCTCAAATATTTCTCGGCCGTAAATACCTTTGATGATCAATCCTTTAAATATCACTTGGTCCCAATTGATCTTTGCAGAATCGGGTAAAATACCGAGCAGAGCGATCCTGCCGCCGTGATACATGTTTTCAAGCATCGATTCAAATGCCATGGCATTACCGGACATCTCCAGACCAATATCAAATCCGATCATATCAAGCTCGTCCATTGCCTTTTCGATGCGTTTATTTTTGACGTTTATGGCCATTGTGGCGCCGATTTTGCGAGCGAGATCAAGCCGATAATCATTGATATCCGTGATCACGACATTCCTGGCACCGACATATTTGGCTATTGCCACCGACATAATGCCGATGGGGCCGGCACCGGTGATCAATATATCCTCGCCGACCAGATTAAAGGAAAGCGTTGCATGGGTTGCATTTCCATAGGGGTCCATAAACGCTGCGATTTCAGAGGGAATATCCGGGTGCAGATGTACTGCATTGGAAACCGGCAGGTTCAAAAATTCGGCAAAACAGCCATCCCGGTTGACCCCGACACCGATGGTATTCATGCAAAGGTGGCGACGGCCGGCCCGGCAGCTGCGGCAAACGCCGCAGACAATATGCCCCTCACCCGATACCCGGTCGCCAATATCAAAGCCGACCACATTCTGTCCCTTTTCTACAATATGACCGACAAACTCGTGTCCGATCGTCATAGGTGGCTTGATGGTGCGCTGCGCCCACTCATCCCAATTGTAAATGTGAAGATCCGTGCCGCAAATTGCGGTTTTATCGATTTTGATCAGCACATCATTGTTGCCGATTTTGGGAACAGGAACCTCTTGCAGCCACAAGCCCCGTTCTGCTGACTTTTTGACCAAAGCTTTCATTTTCATACTCTGCCCCGAGTTTTATTTAATGTATAATAGTTTGATGGAATTGCTCAGTTCTTCGGCGTAAATTCTGGCGAAATAAAGTCCGGAAGAAAGATCGAATCGACTCATATCCAGGTGAATTTCTGTTTGGTTCTGCTGTACTGCCTGTTC
>CAZSOP010000199.1:0-7615 GCA_964608385.1 uncultured Cytophagia bacterium | reverse complement strand
TCATCCTTCCACTTTTCGCCGGCGGAAAGTTCCAGCATGGAAGACCGAAAGCGCTCGTTTATTTCAATGGAGGAACGTGAAGAGAGTCGTTTGTGAGTGTGGAAGCTATAGTTCCAGACATAGGTATTGAATTCCTGACGGAAACCCAGGGTTTGATAAACAGGTTGACCGGGCAGGGACAATTGGGCATAAGATAAAACTGAGAGCAAACAGACAAAACCGGAAACAATTTTAATAATGTTTTTCGTCAAGAGTATCTGATTATTTGTTTAGTGATATCAGCTCTGATCCGATGATGTTTTTTTATTGAGCGCATTGACAGCAACCGTTTTTGACTTTAAAGGAACGATCGCTCCTCCCGAGATCACCAGTTTCAGCGCTTCTTCAACGCTAACGTTGAGCAATTGTATATCTTTTTTGGGAACGAAGAGCAGATAACCCGACGTGGGATTTGGGGTTGTGGGTAAAAAGATGCTGACCATATCCTCATCCAGGTTTTCCTGAACCACGCCTTTGGTATCCTGGGTCATAAAGCCGATGGAATAAATTCCTTTTCTGGGATATTCAAAGAGGACCGCCTGCTTGAATACTTCACTATGGTCGGAGAGAAACGCCTGACTGATCTGTTGAAAAGTACCATATATGTGCCGCACCACGGGAATGCGGCTTAACAGAAGATCACTGAGAAAAAGCAATTTGCGGCCAAAATAATTTCTGGCGACAAAACCGACGACGAATATCAGGATAATCATCGCCAAAAGGCCGAGCCCCGGTATGTAATATTCCTGACTCTGTATGCCGATTGCCCTGTAAATCCCCCGGCTCACATATTGATTCAGCAAGCCGTCGAGATTGATAAACAACTGCCAGACAACGTATACGGTCAGTACCAGCGGTATCAAAACCAGTAAACCGGCGAAAAAATAACCGCGAATCCGTTTGCCGATTGCAGGAGATTGTCCTTGTGGCAACATGAGTTCTCAGTGCTCCGTTATTCGTTTTGCGATTCACGTATTTTTATGATCACTTCATCTTCAGCAGCCATATCATATTCTTCCCGTGCCACCTTTTCGATAAAGCTGGAATCATTTGTCAAGGCGTCCACTTTTTGCTCTAAAAATGCATTTTGTTTCTTTGCCTGTTCGATTTCATTTTTTGTCTGATGCCGTCTGTAATGTAAACGGGCATAATTGTAAAACCCGGTATCCCCGAAAACAAAGAACAACAAAAAAAATGCAATGCCTGCCAAATACCACCATTTCCGATTGATGGTCAAGTGTATACGCCGGAGAGGTTTGAATTTCATATCTCCTCCCGAGATGTTGCCAGGGGTGCCGCTGCTGATCTGAAGGCACCCCTGTTATATAGCCAGATTTATTTTTTAACCACACTCATACCGGCAAAACCGGCAACCTCGCCCAGCTCTTCTTCGATGCGCAATAACTGATTATACTTACAGATTCGATCGGTACGGCATGCAGAACCGGTCTTGATCTGACCGGCATTAACAGCAACCACCACATCAGAAATGGTATTGTCTTCTGTCTCGCCGGAACGATGGGATACCACAGCTGTATAACCGGCTGTTTTCGCCATTTCAATGGCGTCCAGCGTTTCCGTCAGAGTACCGATCTGGTTCAATTTGATCAGAATCGAATTGGCCACACCGGTATCGATGCCTCTTTTCAGGCGTTCCGTATTGGTCACAAAAAGATCGTCTCCGACAATCTGAATATCGTTGCCGAGTTTGTCGGTCATCTCTTTCCATCCGTCCCAATCATCTTCCGCCATACCATCTTCGATGGATATGATCGGATAGGTTTTGACCAGCTTGGCATAATAATCAACCATTTCAGACGGCGTCAATTCCCTGTTTTCCGAAGCGAGGATATATTTGTTCTTTCCCGTATCAAAAAATTCACTGGAAGCGGGATCGAGAGCGATAAAAATCTCCTTACCGGCTTTATAACCAGCCTTTTCGATTGCTTCCATAATCACCTGCAGCGCTTCTTCGTTGGATTTCAAATCCGGAGCAAACCCACCCTCATCGCCGACAGAGGTGTTGTAATTCTTTGCCTTTAAGACGGATTTCAGATTATGGAAAACTTCTGCGCCCATGCGCAGGGCTTCGGCAAAACACTCTGCACCGGCCGGCATCACCATGAACTCCTGCAGATCGACATTGTTATCGGCGTGGCTGCCGCCATTGAGAATATTCATCATCGGAACCGGCAATACTTTGGCATTGGTGCCGCCGATATAGCGGTAAAGAGGCAAGCCCAGTGCTTCCGCGGCTGCTTTACAAACCGCGAGTGAAACACCCAGTATGGCGTTGGCACCCAGTTTGGATTTATTTGGTGTACCGTCAAGATCCAGCATGATTCTGTCGATCATGACCTGGTCGGTGGCATCTTCACCGATAACCGCTTCGGCAATGATATCATTTATATTCTTAACCGCATCGAGTACACCTTTTCCCATATAACGTTCTTTATCACCATCGCGAAGCTCGACGGCTTCATGTTCACCTGTGGACGCACCGGACGGTACTGCGGCGCGGCCCAGTATGCCGCTCTCCAATACCACATCCACTTCCACGGTTGGATTACCGCGTGAGTCCAAAATTTCTCGTCCAAAAACATCAACAATTGTAGTCATGTTACCTCCTGTAATGTTTGTGTTCACATTGATCTATGTTATAAATAATAACCAACCCAAAGCCACAAAAAGCACACCCGACAGTGCGGCCAGAGCATTGACAGCATCATTGTTCAACCAGGTATATCCCCGAATATGCTCTGTTGCTGTTTGAGAACAGTGTTCTTTTTTTTCCGTCTGCTTACCGCATACAACACAGCGATACTGTGCCTGAACGGTTGCTCCGAGTATGCTGTCGACAAAACTGGCCAACAGGCCGGCAGAAAAGACGAGCCAAAACTCGGTTCGTCCCAATAGCCTGGGTGAATCATGGGGACTGACCAGATATCCGACAACGACCAGAATCAGAGAGCCGGCAGCAGCGCCCAGACTGCCGAGAAGCGTAACGCCTCCCGAAGCGCCGCGTGGAACCGGTTTCCAGTTCAGAACGGAGCGGGGTTTGCTGCGCGCCATGACGCCGATTTCAGTCGCCCATGTATCGGCAGTCACGGCTGCCAGCGCACCGATAAAAAACAAATAGAGAACCTGCCAACCCTGGAAATACCATATCAGCAAAACCAGTCCGGCGATACCACCGTTGGCCAAAACCTGACCCATGTCCCGCCGGCTTGATTTTTCGAAAACGGTTTTTAAAACCTTTTTACGTTTTTTGCCCATATGAGACAAAACGCTGGAGAGAACAAAAAAAGTTAAAATCGGCAAGGTAAAAGACCATCCTCCGACGCCGAAAATTAGAGTACCGAGCAAAAACGCCCCCACAGAACCGCCAAAATCCAAAAAACCCACCCGGTAGGAAAGAACAGAAACAACAAGAGCCATCACCAAACCGACGGAAAAATAAATATTTTCAATCACCGCGGCGGAAAGAAAAAAATACATCACAAACGCGCTGAACAGGGGAACCGTCAGATTGTCCGAGCCCCACTTTGAAACCATTTCACCGGCAGTGGCAATCAGGGCGACCAACACAGCCCCCCAGAGAGAAACCGCTAAATTCATCGTTATGCAAGTGTCCGGCTTTTGAAAAAGATTCAGGGTGATTATGGTAATAAACAGAGTACAAAAAAACATGGTCACGGAACCCTGCAGAGATTTTTTCTCCAGACCAGCCCCCAGGGGAATAGGCTTTTTGGCGCGATTGCCGACAACAGCCGCCATCGCGTCGGCAATCGCCATAATCAACATCGCGGTGACCAGTATGACCTTATAATCGTTCCACAGCCAAAGCACCAGAACAACAAAAGAAAACGGGTAAAAAACCGTCCCAAAGGTCAGGCGTCCGGTATGGTGCATACTCTTAAAAAGTTGATAGCGAATGGCCAGATAATTGATGATGGCAAAAGCAATTCCGAGAATAATCATTGGCCACATCGAGTTCAACAAAAAGGGGGTAAAGGCGACGAAAATTCCGGTAACCATGTGTACCATTTTTCGCGATCGCTCCGGTGCCCAATTCCAACGCCTGCGGGACAACTCCGAAAGGGCGATCAAAAGCATCAGAGCAATGAAAAATAAAAATAAAAAAATATAGTCGGATGACTTTATCAAACAGGGGCCTCTATCAAAAATGAATATTTTTCAACCGTTCGATTGTAAATACGAAAATTTATGCAGAAAATCAATGTTAAAGATCACTTGTAACGGGCGATGTATTACCATTCTACAGAAATCCCCAACTTATCCACATTGTTGTCAATAGTTTTTTACATCCATTATTTATCAATTCCCGTTAACTCTATTAAAAATAATAAAGTCTGTGATCCCGCTTAATCAGGACGTAACATTAAACCAAAAAACAAATGGTCAAATTCATATATTTCAATGACTTAGACAAACAACGCAAGTTTCGCTTTTTCAATCTTTTCTTAACCGGAAATTCATAAACCGCATTTGATGCAGCTGGAAAAATCAGCAAAAACATGAATGCAGGTTTTTGCACAACTTATCCACATTCATTCCACACTAAACAGCTTCATTTTCGCGAAAATGTTCGATTACGCGCTTTAATATATCATCCAGCTGAAAACGGGGTCTGTAGTTGATCGCTTGTTTTGCTTTGCTCAGATCGGGTACCCGAATCTTCATATCTTCAAAACCCTGCTCATACGCCTGATCATACGGAATACGCTTGATTACAGAGGATGATTGGGTAAAATGGATAATTTTTTGAGCCAGCTCCTCTATGGAAATGCCCTGGTCGTTACCGATATTAAAGACCTCTCCCACAGCGGCATCCGTTTTCATCAGTTTAGCGATGGCCTGAACCACATCCTCTACATAGGTAAAGCAGCGAATTTGCCGGCCGTCGCCATAAACGGTCAAGTGCCGGTTTTTTAGAGCCTGTTCCACAAAACGGGGGATCACCATGCCATAGCGGCCGGTTTGGCGCGGTCCGACGGTATTAAAAAGCCTGACAATTATTGTCTGCAAATTTTTTTCTTTATAGAATGCAAGCGCCAAAAATTCATCGATCGCTTTTGAATCCGAATAACTCCAGCGCCCCTTTGTCGTCGGTCCCAATACGCGGTCATCCTCTTCCTTAAAGGGAACCGCTTCACTCTTGCCGTAAATTTCCGATGTTGAGGTAATCAAAACGCGGCGCAGATATCTGGCGGCAAGACGCAGCACCACATCCGTGCCCAAAATATTGCGCTGAATGGTTTCAACCGGACTTTTAACGATCAGTTCGACACCCACAGCAGCTGCGAGATGGTAAATGACATCGCACTCGCTCACCAGGCGATCCATAACCGTTTCATTTAAAATCGATTCTACGGCCAGATGAAATCGGGAATTTTGACGCAGGTGTGCGACATTTTCCAACCTGCCGGTCGACAGATCATCGATAACATAAACTTCATCCCCTTGTGACAACAGTTTATCCGCCAAATGCGATCCAATAAAACCGACGCCCCCTGTGATCAATGCTTTCAAGTGTGCCTCCTCTGTTTAATCCGTGAATCCTGATCTCGATCTTTAGCAACTGCAATGAGTATTGTAATCAACGTATAGACGATAACAGCCTGTAACAACAACAGTATACTGCCGGCGACAGTGACATAGGGCAGCAAGGTTGCAGATATACCAACGACAAAACAGACCAGATAGATAAAAATAACCGTACCCCTGTGGCCCATTCCCAAAGCCAGCAACCGGTGCGAAAAATGTCGTTTATCGCCCTCGAATAACGGCCTGCCCTCGCGCCGGCGAATAAACATGACCGAAAAGGTGTCATAAAGCGGCAGACTGAGAATCAATAACGGCATTACCACCGGAATCAGGGTCGGGCTGTCCGGAACCACATAGGAACCCATAACGGTTAATGCGGCGAATATGTATCCCAGAAAGAGGCTACCGCTATCGCCCATAAAAAGCTTTGCCGGGTGAAAATTGAACAGCAAAAAGCCAAGAGAAGACCCCGCCAGCGCCATCAGCATAAAAGCAAAAAATATCTGTCCCTGCAATATCGCCACACCGAAAAAAATCAATGCTGCAATCAGAGAAATCCCGGCGGTAAGGCCGTCCAGGTTATCCAATAGATTAAAGCCATTTGTAATACCCATAATCCACACCGTCGTAATCACTATATCGAGCCATTGGCCGGGCATAAAATCGGTTCGGACACCGAAAACCGCTACCCCCAGAGCAATACAAAACTGAACAAAAAATTTAAATTTATAAGACAGTTTCTCCGAAAAAATATCATCTCCGAGTCCAAGAATATGGACTAAAGCGCCGCCGGTCAAAATGATGCTCAATTTGAACAGAGTTTCGTAGACCATAGCCGCTTTATCAACGAGCTGAGGGAAAACCGATTGAAACAGAGTCGATTGATAAAGGGCGAAAAAAAGCACCAAATCAAGCACAACAACCCAGAAAAAACTGGAAAAAATCGCCATTCCGCCCAACAACGGTTTCGGACGCTGATGAACTTTTCGATGACCCGGTTTATCCAGAACACCAAAACGGAACGCAAGCTTTATGACGATGGGTACAAAACATACACATAAAACCAGCGATTGCGTAAAAACAAAAATATAGGGTAAATATCGCATACCAATTCCTGTGCTGTCACTTTACACGTTGCAAAACCTTTTCAAGCGATTTGGCAAGGGCTCGTCTGGAAAAATGCCGCTCGACGAAAAGACGGCCTCTCTTGCCCATTTCATCAGCCAGAGCTGAATCGGATTTCAGCCTCCTGATTGCCTTTATCAATTCATCCGCATTTTCGGGTTCAACGTTCAGACCAACACGGCTCTCTTCAACCAGCGCACGCGCTTCACCGTCAACGCAGAGTAAAATCGGTTTTGCACAGGCCATATAGGTAAACATCTTAACCGGGAGCGTTGCTTTACACAGGTCGATTTTTCGGGTTGTCACCAAACCCGCATCGCTGCTCTGAATGAAACCGGGTAACGCCTTTTCCGGCTGTGCCTCGAGAAACTTGATATTGTCAAGACCGAACTCTGCTGCGGTTTGCATCATTTTTTCTTTTAACACACCATCTCCGACGAAAAGAAAAAATATATCCGCATCCGCGCTCAATCGCTTTGCCGCATAAAGCACAAATTCCATTCCGTGAATCAAACCAAGCAATCCCGTATAGATAACGATAAATTTATCGGCATCGATACCGATAGAGGTCAACAGGGCTCTGTCTTTTTCAGCCGGTTTGTAAAGGTCCGTATTGGCACCATTCGGGATAAACTTTAATTTTTCCGCCCGATAACCGCGCTCGCCAAGGCGCTGGTAAATACCGCGGGTCACCGTTACCACAACGCGGGCATGGTTATATAAAAATAGCTCCAACTTCTCAGACCATCGAATAAAACGCGGATTGGCCAATTCGCCCAATACGATTGCCGATTCGGGCCACAAATCCCGCACCTCCATGACAAATCGGCTGCGTTTCAAACGAGCAAGGGCATAGCCGGAGACAGCGACGAAGAGAGGCGGC
>CAZSOP010000198.1:0-7616 GCA_964608385.1 uncultured Cytophagia bacterium | reverse complement strand
CAACAGCGTTTGCATATAAAATGTAAAAATGGCATGGATGCTGAAAAAATTGTCACTTTCAAGGGGAAAATCGTAATCCAACGCAACCGTTTACCTTTTTTTACATTATTTCTTGTTTTTTTTGCCGTATATTCGTAAACTAGTTTGGTCCTGTTTTCCTGCTCTCTTCAAATCATGCAAACTCATCACCGGGGAGGTTCATCATGAAAAAACCAGTCCATCTCACCGTATTTGCACTCTTGGTATTCTTCACCACACAGATTCCGTTACCGGCACAACAGCTGAACAAAACCCTAGTCAATGACATAAAGCTCAATGACGACAGCGGTAATGCCCCTCAAAGCTATTTAGCGCTGGATATGCACGCATTTGGGCCGCTAATCGGCGCCTGGTTCGACCAGCGCAATGACAAGAACAATATCTTTGCCCAGCGATATTCGAGTCGCGGATTTCCCCTGGGCACAAATTTCAGAGTCAACCAGCCAGCCGCTACCGCTTTGCCCTATGCACCCGATGTGGCTATGGATGGCAGGGGACATTTTTACATCGTCTGGACCGACAACCGCAATGGTGACAATGACATTCACCTGCAAGTCTATAAAGCAAATGGCGAGGCCATCGGCGAAAACATTCGCGTCAACGACGACGACACGCCTGAAGCACAAATCCGTCCCGCCGTTGCTGCAGACAATCAAGGCCGTGTGATCGTTTGCTGGGAGGACTCGCGTCTGGGCACGGATAAACGCCTGATTTATGCACAGTTCTTCGATCCCGACCGCAATCGCAAAGGTGATAATTTTATCGTTGATTCAGACACCACCCATGGACAGCTCTACCCGGATGTCGACATGAACCGGGGAGGGGCCTGTATCATCACCTGGGCCGAACACAGCGGTGGCAACCTTAACGATGTATTTTTTCGACGCTATAATGATAACGGAGAGCCGCGGGAAGCTGCCATACAGATCAGCAATTGCGACGATCTGAACGGTACCTCCCAGCATCCCACCATCGCTTATGCTGACAATTACGATTTCGCCGTTTTTTGGGAATTTATCGACGCCGTCGGCAATATATACGTCCACGGACAGCTTTTCGGCAAAGATTTGGAAAAAGAGGGCGAGCTCGTCAGGTTCGAGGATACACTCGGGTACACCATGCACACAAAACCCGCTATCTGCACGGTCAGCTATTTTATGTATTCCCTTGCCTGGCAGGGCAATAAATCCGGAGAACTGGATATTCTCGGCACGAGGTTTAAAACCTGGGACCCGGAACCCTATAACACCGCCGTCATCAACGACCGTCCTGGCATGCAAATCTATCCGGCCGTAACCAACGATTATCGCCTCAATTATCTCTATGGCTGGCATGATAACCGTGACGGCGATTTTAATATCTATGCCACCCGCGATGGGAAAAATTTCTGTAACCAGATGACCTTTGCCGGCGATTATAACGGCCAGGTTGTAATCAGCTGGGAGCCGCCTTATGGCTATGAAGAAGAGATATCCTATCAAATATATAAAGCCACCGATGCCTTTGCGCAACGGGAACTTCTGACGGTTGTTGATCCGTCGGAGCGGGCATTTCCCGGCTTGATGTATAATTATATCGATACCAGCGTCGTCAACGGGCAAAATTACTATTACGAGGTGGTTCCCGCAACAGAAAATCCGCCGCACCATTCCTTTCTGTTGGGACCGGCAACACCCTCTACGATGGGTCACTTGCTCACCTCCTCCTGGATGCAAACCGTTCCCGACCTCGACGGTCATATCAACCCGAAAGAGTGGCAGGATGCCACCACCATCGACATTCAAAGTGAAGATGCCGGTTCGCCGATTACCTTGTACGTTAAAAATGACGACAAATTTTTATATCTCGCTTTGGACGACAGGAACAACACATTTCTGGATGAAAACGATTATTTTGGCTTTGTGTTTGATGAAAACAACAACCAAAAATGGGACAGCAATAACGGCACACTGGAGGGGACCATACACATCGACCAGGAAGGTCATTCCCTGACCACCTATATGGGAACATGGCCCGAAACCATAGGCATTCACAGCATGGGCGCAATGAGTGGTATTGAAAAAGCCTTATCGTTGCAAAGCGGCAATCTGCAATATGAAGTGGCAATTTCCCTGCTCACCGCCCCACTGATGGCGCAGCCGGGGAAAATTATCGGCGCAAGATTTTTTAACAATGACCCGGAAAACTATTATAAAGAGCATTATCACCATGCATCGGAATGGCCGGCGGGCTCTTTGTGGGAAACGCCGAGAACACTGGGACAGTTACAGCTGGCAACCGAACCTGTCACTCCTCATTACAACTGGCCGATGGTGAGCGGTAACACATTGGGACAAAATGCTGCTATACATGAAACTGAACTCATGCCCCCGTTTGAATATCACAGAGATTATGACATCGAAAAATCAGAACATCTCGCTATCTTTGAAAATACGATGATTGTTGCCCAGTCTGGAGATGCAGATTCGGAAAACAAAATCATCTGTTATGATTTGGAAGAAAACGCCGAGCTGTGGACCTGGGATATTGCCAATACAATCTACAGTGTCTTGCATACGCCGGCAATCAGCGATTCTTTTGTATTTTGCCGCGGTCAGGGCAATGATTCGTTATTTGCGCTGGATCGGTTTAACGGTATGGTGGTTTGGCAAAAACATGTCGGCCGCCTGACCGGCGATCCGGTAATCGAAAAAGACCGTCTCTATCTGGCCGGCGACACTCTTTATTCCATACGGCAACACAACGGAGAGGTCCTGTGGCGGTTCGACAATCCCAGTCGGGACGAAATTACCACCCCGACTCTGGATGATAACTTTATCTATCTGGCAACAGAGGAACAGATTTTTTGCCTTGATAAAACGACCGGCGCTCTTGAATGGCAAAAGGCCAATAAGGACGGATCGTCACAGAGCCTGTTAGACCGAGCCAACCTCTACACCTTTCATGACGAGGCGGTGGTGGCCAGAGACAAAAGCGATGGCACTTTAAAGTGGAGTTATCCGCTTCCCGGCTCAAAACTGGCCAGCACCTGGAATAATTGTATGATATTGATGAATAATGTTCTGGTTGTTCCCCTGGAAAACGATGGAAGCGGCCGCGCCGGTCTGATCTCTCTGAATGCTCTAAACGGAACGTTCTTATGGGAGCATAAATTTGATACCCTGGGCGTCTACACCCCCTCGGCGGCAAACGATGTGATCTATATCGTTCAAAGGGGTAGAAGGGCAGAAACTGGATTTCGTTCAAAGTTATGGGCTTTTCGCATTAATAACGGTGAGCCTATCTTTTTCGATACATCAAAAAAATATTCTATGCAGCCCGTCATTGCCGACCACCGCCTCTGGGTTCACTCGAAAAGCGCTTTGCGGGCATTTTCCATGCAGCCGACGCTGGTCAATGCGCCGCCAAAGCCGGAAAATCCCACGACCTTCCAGCTATTGCAAAATCATCCAAACCCGTTCAATCCCCGCACAACCATTCGCTATAACCTGCATAAATCCATGCACATCCGGTTGGACATCTATTCACTTTTAGGCAAAAAGATCAGAACACTGGTCAATGATTTTCAATCTGCGGGGAATTATCAGGTCGTATGGGATGCCACCAACCCGGCCGGTGTACACCAGCCTTCAGGCGTTTATTTCATTCGCCTGCAGGGCGGGGACAAGCTTGAGACACGGAAGATGTTGTTAATAAAATAGGGAAAATGTTTCGGAGGCGGGCACACCTTACACCCTGTTGTAAAATTTGTACTAAACAAAAAAAGGGCGATGCAATTGCATCGCCCTTTTTTTGAAATGGAGGAGGTAGATTCATGAATAGAGCCGTTTTCTATTCACGGTTGTTCCGGGCATTTTTTACGGAGGCCCAGTCTTGTTGCGTTGTTGCGGAATCCGCAACCATGTAGATGGTCTGTGATATCGTATCGCTCTGATTTTTATGGTTTGGTGTATATTCGCTTTCTTGCAAGCCCTCTATCTTGATAAAGGGAAGAATAATTTCCTTTTTTGGCTCGTTGGAATCACTCTTGTTTTTATCTATTTCACTCGCTGTTGCAAACAAAGTTCCCCAAAAAATGATAATCATGCTTAAAAGTATTGCCATTTATCAACTCTCCTTTATCCTTCTCATTGTTAAAACTGCAACCATCATGCCAGAAAAGAAGATATTACTGCTAGTCATAAGGTGTTGTAAATGTGATATCGAAATCATTGCAAAGATGTTGCTTGCCCCCTGTTGTTCTTAAACAATACATAAAAAAACGCCGACTGTTCGAATTGATACAGTCGGCGTTCAAACCATACTGAGCAATGCCTGTCAGGCAATTTTGGTCATTCGCTCAATCTCCTTATCGGTAAAAAGATCGGATTCGTCGCGGCTGGTGGTGGAAAATTCTGAAACCACAGCCCCCTCTGGTCCGGCCTGGAACCAGTGCAGAACATCCGGTTTCAGGGTGTACTGTTCACCCGGCTTTAAAACAATTTCATGCCATACCGTAAACGTATCTTTCTTGTCCTGCGGCACTTTTGCCTTGGGCGACACCGCCGGATCACCAGGCACATAAAGGTAAACCTCGCCCCAGCGGCAACGAAACGTCTCTTCCTTGCCCTCTTCATCTATAACCGGTGGATGGCGATGTTCCGGACAAATTTGGCGCGGAAACATGACCAGCTCTTTGGCGCAGACCCGACTGGTGTTGACATAGACCAAAATTTCCAATCCGATCTCGTCGAGACGGTTCAGGTTAAATTCAGCCACTTCAATATTTTTGGCTTCTTCCGGGGTAATGACAATGCCTGCCTTGTCAAAATATTGTAAAGCTCTTTTTTGAGCCTTTTCAAAGGCTTGTTTTGTTAACATGTATAATTCCTCCGTAAACAATGATATTAAAATTGATCCGGCGATCTTCCTTCGACAAGATACGCCATAACAGGTCCAAATCCCTTGATATCAAACGGCCCCTTCCGTCTGGCGGTAATCTTGCCGGTGACGCCCACATAGGTGGCTTCGCTGATCACAATTTGGCCGGGGCCGGCAATGGTCTGCAGACGGGCGGCAAAGTTCATATTTGAACCGATTGCCGTATAATCCTTGCGGTCGAAACTTCCGATTTGTCCCAGCACCACTTCACCGCTATGAATGCCGATTCCGACCTGAATGGTCGGGCGGCCGGTTAATTCCCATTCCCTGTTCAGGCGGTCCATTTCGTCCTGCATATTGAGCGCCGCCTCCACAGAAAGCGCCTGATGATTGGCTTCCGGCTGATCTTTGGTAAACAGGACAACGATTTCATCGCCGACGTATTTGTCGACAACCCCGTGATGAGCGCTAACAATGGGGGTCATGGCATTGAAATAATCGTTGATCATACGCACAATGGTGGTGGGGTCCATATCTTTGGTCGTTTTGCTATAGTCGCGAATATCAGCAAAAAGCATGGTAACCTGCAGGCGCTGCCCATGGGCGGTATCCGGCCGAGGCCCGATAAGCGCCTCTTCCACATCCTGAGTCGCCTCCCGGCCGACCAAAACGGCCAAACGTTTGAACTTTTCTTCCTGGTAAATAAAACTTCCGATAATCCTGGCTACCGATTCGACAAGGTCCTTATCCTGTGATGTAAACGCGCTTTCGTGTTCTTTGTTGACCAAAACAACAGAACCGAGAAAACGCCCCCCCATAAACATCGGTACCACCAGAATCGAATCAATCTCCTTGGTTACCGGGTCGTTGAGCAATATAGTAGCGTGTCGTTCCTTTGAGGACCGAACCAGATTACCCACCTCGTGATAATCATCCTGACTCATCGGACGCGTTCCCCTCAATACCTTGCCGCCGGGAAGATGACGATCCTTTTCCGAATCATAGAGGGTAATAAAGCCGATCTGAGACTCGACGGATTCCGAAATCGTGGCTATCATCTGATCCAGAGCCTGTCCCTGATCGCGCGATTCATCCCGAATCATATCCAGTTCCTTGATGACGCGATTTTCCGTCGAAATGCGACGCTGCTCCTGCTGACGCAACATATCATCGATCACATCATCGAGCCGGGTCTCGATTAATGTCACCACAATGTTGTCATATTCTGCAAATTCACCCAAAGATTTATTGACGAGAATTAAAGATCCAAGCACTTTTGAAGATTTTATGATGGGAATGGCAAGCAAATTCTCCACACCATCATCGGCATTGTTTTTACGAATCCATTCTTTTGATTTTGTACTCTTAAAGGCTATAGCTTCGAGCTGCTCATCCCCGAGTTTAGCCTCCCCCCTGTCATAACGGCTCAACACTTTTTGATCCTTTTCGGGATTATACGCCGTTACACAAATCGTTTGAACATCAAGCAGTTGCGCAATCTGATGCAACAGATTCGGTAAAAACTCGCTAACGCTGCCCTCATGATCACAAATTTGATCGATGCGCAAATAAAGCTTGAGTAAAGCCGCTGCTTCAGGAGAGCTGGCTATGCGGTTCCATTTGGTGTCAATTGCGTTATACTTTGCTTTGCGTTCACTCTTTGCCATTTTTTCCATACTTTTCGATTATCATTATGATCGGTACCGCCGATGTATAAAATGTCACTCTTTGATACATCAACTCTTTCTCCGGCCGTAAAACATCATCCGGTTACCATTGAATAATAATACAATATTATTCAATGGTTTGCAAGCACTTTCAGAATCAAAATAGTTCAATTCCGCCCTGATGATTCTTTTTGACCTGCTTTTATATTTTGATAAACACCAAATCAGCGTTTTAAAAATCGCAACACATCCCGAAGAATAGAGTGCTGAAAATCACGCATGACAGCAGCCGAAGGCGAGCGTCGCCGCCACGCTTTGAGTTTGTTTTCCGTTTTTTCGATTATTTCCCGCTCAAAGGCTGTAAATTCGGTCAACAGATCATAGCGCCCGCCCTTTACTCTGGCAGTATCGATCAGGTGCGGGTGATCCGCATCGTGATATAAAAGCGATTCAATCTTCTGAATGTAAACATTGAGTTTCGAACCGTTTTTACCATTCAGTTCTTCCGGAACCTCACCGGCACGCGGCCAGAGCGGAATCGCCACCCCGGCAATGGGTTCACCGAGAATACACCACATGGTCGCCAAAGCCGGATTTTCACCGGGTTTTACGCCCTGAAAAACCGCACAGGAAACGGTGCGATGACGGTTTATACAGTTGTGGGTGTTGATATAGCCCGGTTCTGCGCCTTGCAGCTGCCCTGTAAACGGCAATGGATAGGGATTTACTTCCCAGGCGTGAATGTCTCTGGCGACGCTTTGCAAGATATAAGACTGTGTCATTTTATGATCGACAACCGCCTGTTCAAAAAGATCAAAGGCACGATGAAAGCGCCATGCCCCATACGCCTGGTTATGTTTTCCGGTCATGGAAAAATTGGCCCGCACAATAAACCCATAGGGGATGACAACAGGATTTCTGCTGTCGATTTTTTCAAATGTTCGGTTACCGGTTTCATAAATTGCGGCCTCTCCGTACGCATCAATACAGCCAAAATTCGCTTTTGTACCCCGCTTGTCATTGGTTCTGCTTAACAGCTTTTCAAAATCA
>CAZSOP010000197.1:3541-7621 GCA_964608385.1 uncultured Cytophagia bacterium | reverse complement strand
TACCTCACCAGATTGAATCCGTGAAATCCGCTAAATCCGTTTAATCCGCGTTTCATTTGGCAGGATAATTATCCCATCTCCGCCACTTGGCGCGGCCTTTAAGGTCGGATTTTCCCCACACCTGGAAAAACTGGCTCTCGGGGGTGTCGAACAAGACCTCATTGTTATAAACAAACTTGACCAGATTGGTGGCCGAATAATAAGGCTTGTCTTCCTTGACGCTAAGGAAAAAGAAATCGGCATCGGTTTCTGCCTCTCCATATACCAGACGTCCGGATTCATAGTTATATCGCGGACGAATATCCGTTTTGAGTAAATCACGATCGAGATTGAGCTTGATGCCGTAGACATCTGTACGGTCATCGCCATCCACCTGAACCGCAACCGCATCCATATCGCTGCGCAACAGGTGGATCGAGTCGGCCACCTTTTGTGCATCGGCTCCCGGTTCGATAGGGTAAAGCAGAGTTACGAACGATTCGGTTTTACCGGCATCATAGTACTGCGATGTTCCCTGGAACAATACCAGCTCTTTCTGCAGATCGCGGCGTTCCGTTTCTGTGCCGGTAAATTTTTTCTGCGGGAAAATAACCAATAAGTTAAGCTCACCCGGATTGGCGAATGTACCCGAAAGCGTATCCAGACGCAAGACAAACCAGTTCTCGCCTTTCTCCACAATTTTGCGCGTGTGCAGCAAATTGGCCACGGTAAAATAGTTGGATCTGAAAAATTTCAGCGCATCGACCATGACGATTAAATCGTTCTTCTTGTGCCTTACCAGAGTGCGGTCCCATCGATAATGCAGAAACATATCTTCCAGCCGTGTTCTTGAATACTCGACCTCGCAGAAGGATTGAAAATCGATCTTTGTTGTACGAACCTGGTCGTTATAAGCGCCGGAATTGCGCAAAATATCGAAATAGGGCTGGTTCAAAGACTTTTTTTCCGCCCGCACCGCGATGCGATTGTGAAAAATATCGGCGCGAAAGGCGCCAAACTCACCGCTGGGTGCCTTTTCACGGTAATTGCCGTCATCGAGCAGCACCGTGCCCTTCTTCATAAAGAGACAAATGGCGTTCTCGTCGGAATGACCGTGATGCATTTTTTCCTCTTCCACCGCCAGTATATGCTTTAAATAGTTCTTTTGCATAATGCTGTAATACCCTTCATCGCGGTAATTGAGCATGAGATAGCTGGCATCTTCGCTCCAATCGGAGCGGAAAACAATCTTTTTGCTGTAGAGCTCTTCCAGCGCATCGCCTGAACCGTAATGCGGTACCATTGGTTTAACGGTTCCATCGATATAATCCTGCCGCATCACCAGCATGTTGGCAAAACCGAGATCGGGTCGATCCCAGCGGCTGCCGTCATTATCGAGCATGAATTGCGAATATTTCGATTCTCCCAGCAGATTCTTCCACATCTCCTGTGCCGCCCATTTCATCTCACCGGATTGGTACTCTTTGGCGCCGCGTTCGAGCAGGACGTAATATTCATACAGATTGACGCGCCAGTGACCGTCACCGAATTCCGGAATGGTGCGATTGGGAGTGACCAGACTGACAAAATAATCGAAATAGAATTTCATTATCGGGGACCGGAATAGATGCGTCTGGCCCGACAAGTCGAGATAATTGACATAGGGGCGTAGCCAGACGGGATGATAAATCTGCGCATCTTCGATCTCCCAGCTTTTCAAACTGTCATGTGCCAGAATTTCAGCCATTTTTCGCCATTTGCCGGCATCCGGATGATCCGGAAAGGTCACAGCCGCCGCCATAAAACTCTCCGCCCGCAGCATGGCGCGGTTCATGGCCCCCCATTCCGGGAAGGCAAAGATAATATTGACACTTGCCGCTGCAGATTCAGCCAATATGTCGATATCCTTTTCGGAATAGACGCCGGACACTTTGGTGCGTTCAAAGCATTCGGTGAATCTGGGCAGGGTGCGGAACCAGTTGACTACCGGAACGCCCTGTTCGTATTCAACCCGGTCTCTGAACCGTTCCGGAAAATATTTGCGGTAATCCTGTAGAGATACCAAAAGATCCCGAGTGGTCTGGGCGTATTCAAGTTCGCCGGTCTCCTGATATAAAAACGCCGACAGCGCAGCGATGCTGACCAGAAAATCCGGTGGCCGGTAACCGAGAAGCTCCAGAGCATTTTCCAACCCCGCCGTCTCTTCATACTGTGATTTCCAGTTTTCGATCATCTCATCTTTTTGGGAAAGGGAATGTTCCAGAGTCTCTTTCATGTAATCGATAACAAGATCATCGCTGATGGTTTGTGCCTGTAAGCTAAGAGTCAACATCACAAACAGACCCCAAATGATCGCTTTTTTCATCAAATACTCCTTTCAAAGTGATAAAATTCATTATTCGGCAAATATGATTTTTATTCCACCCTCAAGATTTGTATATTGTAAATATATATCCTCGAATCAGTCCGGCAGAATGGTACCGGAACCGGTGACCGAAAATAAAAGCTGGTCTTGTCAGTTCTATTTCGATACGATTAACGGTTGTAAATAAAGAAAAATTATTGGAATTAACAATTCATTTTTTTATTGCTACGATAAAAGGAAAGGCCTCATGAAAGCGTTCAGGGTTGCAGGGTATTTTTGTGTTCTCTTTTCTCTGTTTTGTCAACAAGCAGATACAGTTGTTACCAATGTCGACCGCCACGCAGCGCTTATTTCGGTCAAGCCCGAATATAAAGAACGCTATATCATTTTGCACAAGCACACTTTTCCGGGAGTGCTTGAAGCGATACATGATGCGAATATTATCAATTACTCTATTTTTCTGCACGAAGGATTGCTCTTTTCCTATTTTGAATATGCCGGAAATGATTTTGACGGAGATATGGCGGCAATCGCGCAGGACAGCATCAGTCAGGAGTGGTGGAAACTGACCGATCCCATGCAGCAACCGCTTAAGACAAGTAAAGAGGGTGAATGGTGGACCTCGATGGACTCTATTTTCAGCCGTCCGCTAAAATACAAGGCATCAGAAAAATGTAAACGATTTGCCTTTATTGCCCGTATGATGCCGGGTCATATGGTTCAGCTCAAAAAAATTCTCGCTGAACCGCCAGCGTCGCTGTTACGACACTGTGTTGACCATTCAATACAAAACGTTTCGCTTTTTACACATGCTGATCGGGTTTGCCTCTATTATGAATACAGCGGCAAAGAATACGAAAAGGATATCCGCGCTCTGCAAGCAGAGCCGATTTTTAAAAGCTGGAAATCCCGAATTTATGCGCATCTATGCGGCGAAAAGAGAGATGCCTGGATGCAAATGAGATCTGTTTTTTATACTCCATAACCCCAAAACGATGACAAGGACTCGAACGATGAACAACAGGGAAAGAACTCGAGCTATACTGCACTACGAACCCTGCGACAGAATACCGCTTGTGCATTTCGGATTCTGGGACCAGACCCTGGATAAATGGGCGGCAGAAGGATATCTCAGCCCTGATGACACAGGACGTTATGAGGATGGAAGTGAACTCGATAAAAAAATCACCGAAAAACTCGGTTTTGATTTCAATTGGGCTTCTTTTCTTCACCCGAATTGCCGCTTGTTGCCGGCTTTTGAAGAAAAAGTCATCAAAACGTTTCCCGACAAGAGTATGCATATTCAGGACCAGTACGGCGTTATTCTGCTCAACCGGCCCGAGGCATTATCCATTCCGGCTGAAATCGATCATCTGCTAAAAGATCGCCACTCCTGGGAAGAGCATTATAAATGGCGCTATGAATGGAAGAAGGAGCGAATTGATGGCGAAGCGCTGTTGCAATTGAAAGACCGGCAGCGCTGCACCCCCTATGGCCTCTACTGCGGCAGCATGATCGGCCATATCCGCGATGTCGTCGGACTGGAAAATCTAAGTTACCTGACCGTCGATGATCCTGAGCTGCTCGATGAAATGATCGAAACCGTTTCGGATCTCTGTTATCGCAATGTAGAATATGTTCTCAATATCTACAGCGATTTCGATTTTGCTCATTTTTGGGAAGATATCTGCTTTAAAAACGGTCCACTGGTTTCGCCGGTATTTTTTCACGACAAA
>CAZSOP010000197.1:0-3531 GCA_964608385.1 uncultured Cytophagia bacterium | reverse complement strand
CATTACAGAGTTGCTGGAATCTTATGGCATCGATATCGTTTCACTCGACTGTGACGGCAAAATCGATGCCCTGGTTCCCACCTGGGTGGAAAACGGCGTCAACACTATGTTTCCGATCGAAGTCGGTACCTGGAACGCCAGCATCGAACCCTGGCGGCATCAATTCGGCAAAACCGTTCGTGGCGTTGGTGGTATGAATAAAACCGTATTTGCGCATGACCGCTCGGCCATCGATGCTGAAATTGAACGCCTGAAACGACTCGTTGATCTCGGCGGCTATATACCCTGTCCCGATCATCGCATTCCACCGGACGCCGAATGGGACCTGGTGTGCTATTACTGCGATAAGATGCGGCAAGAGATGCAGCTTTAAATGACTACAGCGCAGCAGTAATTTTATTGCTTATTTTGTTTGTACGAATAACCGGTTTGAGCATTGAACTCGATAATCATTCGCTTTTACGAAGAGCTCAACGACTTTATCGTCTCCGAAAAGCGAAAAAAACCGCTCAGCTATTCTTTTCAGGGGCACCCTTCAGTCAAAGACGCCATCGAGGCTATTGGTGTACCTCATACGGAAGTGGACCTTATCGTTATAAATGGCGAATCAGTGGGATTTGACTATCAGCTGCAGCACGGTGACAGAGTTGCCGTCTATCCGGTTTTTGAATCCCTCGATATTTCGCCTCTGGTCAAATTACGGGAAAAACCGCTTCGTCAATCGCGCTTTATCATCGATGTCCATCTCGGAAAACTGGCCAGACTGCTGCGCCTGCTCGGCTTTGACACGCTCTACCGCAACGATTACGAAGATCATGAAATCGTTGATATTTCACAAAGGGAAAATCGCATCGTTTTAACCCGTGATCAGGGACTCTTGAAACACAAAACCGTCACTCACGCTTACTGGTTGCGATCGCAAACCCCGATCAAACAGCTGCAAGAGGTTTGTCTGCGATATGATCTCTTTTCGCAACTTTCACCCTTTCAGCGTTGTATTCGCTGTAACGGCATTCTGGAACCGGTGGATAAAGCGGAAATCTATGATCAGCTCCCTGAAAAGGTCGCGAAAACCTATAGCCGCTTTTCCCGCTGTCAATCGTGTCATAATATTTACTGGGCTGGTTCCCATTATGAACGTTTGCATAAAATCGTAAAACACATACAAAACATCGGAGAAAAATATCATGTTTAAAAAAACCATTCTCGCTATGTTTATTTCTCTTTTTACGGCCGTTCTGTTGTTCTCCGGCTGCGGACGAAAAAAAGATGTCGATCGGCTTGACCAAATCAGTCCTATGCCGCAGCAGATCGAAATCAGGGGTGAAAAGATTCTGGCACCTGATCAAATCGGATTGCAATTACCGGCAGATGGTCATCACCTGTATGCGACAGTGCGAAAGGTGATGAATCCCATCGAAGAAAAGCAGGCAGCGTTCACGATTCACTTTAGACTTCTTGAAGAAGAATCCGGAGCTCTCTCTAAAGTTAAAAACGAGTTGCTCGATGTTACCAATCCGGAGCAGTCTTATGCCATTGAACCCATTGAAGGGGATGGAAGTATCAAGGGGCTTGAGGTTTACGCCCTGACGCCGTTGGGTCTCCTGTATGCCGCCTACAGCCTCGATCAGCTCATCATAAACGCTGAAGGAGAAGAGTCAAAGCTAAACATACCTCTGGTCTCCGTATTGGACTGGCCCGATATCGCCAAGCGCGGACAATGGGGCTGGAACTTTCTCGATGATCTCGACTGGATGGCAGCGCGCAAGATGAACGTTATCCAGATGCACTCCGATCTTGGATTTGCGCCCGATGGAACGCCCACCGCTTCATTTGATCAGGTTATGCTCGATGCCTGCACCCGGCGCGGCATTGAAATCGTACCGGTGGTTCGTCATCTGGAACAGCTTGGAAAAACCGGTTTATTCGACCATCATCCCGATGTCGCTGCTGAACCCGAACCGGGCAAACCCTTGCCCACCGACTACCGTCCGCCGGTTTGCTATTCCAATCCCAAGGTGCCAAAGCTTTTGGCCGGCTGGATGAAGGAACTCGTTTCTGATCCAGAAATCGACGAGGTCAATATCTGGTTCTCGGAATTGCCGGCAAAATGCTGGTGCCCTGAGTGTAAAGATAAACATCCCTTCTTGCTGGAAACCGAAGCGGTCAACAAAGCGTTTGAGCTGGTTCGTCAGGAGGTTCCTGATTTTCAGATGCAAATACTCCTGACCCAGGCCTCCTATCCGCATAATGACATGATCCTGGAAGCACTCCATCCTGAGGTACGGGTGGTTTTTTATCACGGTCAGCTGACTTATGACAGCTCGCATAAACCGATGATCGATTCTCTGTTGACGCAGTTTGCTGAGGATGGCGGTTGGCTCGGGGTTTATCCTCAACTGACCAATAGCTGGCGAACCGTTTTTCCTTTTACCGGACCGCATTTTATCAATGCCCGCATGAAGGAATTTCATAACAAAGGCGTTGACTGTTTTTGTGGCTATGTCATTCCGCAAAATCCTTACTATCATTTCAATGTCGTTGCTGCTGCAGAGTGGGGCTGGAACGTCAATGGACGCCTGCCCTATGAATTCGGTTTTGCCTATGCAGTACAAAACGACATTGAACCGCCGCATAAATATGGCGCCTGGGCCGATGTGATCGGTGAGGTCGGCTGGAAACTCGCCGGCAGCCGCTCGGTGGAGGGGCTGGTTTTCAATGCCGGCAACACCATTTTTATCGATGGCGTTATACATCCCGGAAATGTTCTCGATTCCCTGCAAGTCATCGGTTTTGGTAAACGCCTTTATGAAGAGTTTCCCACCCGCGAGGCGTTTCGCCACAGCATGGAAAGCGCCGACAAAGCACTTTCCATGGCGGAGCAGATGGGAAATCTCCAAATGATACGCGAGTCCGCTTCTGTTTTCCATACGCTGCAAATTTTAAATTCACTGTTGACTTACAAAATTGCGATGACGGTTCCGGATTGTACACTTTGCATTACCGCTTTGAATCAAATGGACCTGGCGGTGGAATATGCCACCCGCGCTATCCATAAATGGGGCATGTTAATGCATCCGGTATCCCGTGAGGAGATGCACTACCGTTTTCGCGATACCGTCGATTTTGGCGCTCATTTGGCTGAAATGTGCCGTCAACGGGCGGCCCATTTAGGTATCAAAGACCCCTATCCGGAATACCGCTCCGGTCAAATCGGCGAATGGACGAGTGCTGATTTTAAAAACCGCTCTTCGCTTTCGGTCTGGTGCGATGCCAGTGAATTTATTGCGGAAAGCGGTAACTATGATGTAATCGTTCGTTTTGAACAGGGCAAATCCGGTGTCGATATTAATGCCGTTTCTTTATACAGCGGTTCGCGGGACAATTCCGCACTTGTCGACAAGGACGAAATGGATGGTAAGTTGAGCCGTTTCGGCCGTTACGTCGATTATTGGATCAAGGTTCCAAAAATTATTATTGATGAGGCCTCAAAACCCTTCTATATCAGGGTCGATATCACCGGCCCCTCTA
>CAZSOP010000196.1:0-7647 GCA_964608385.1 uncultured Cytophagia bacterium | reverse complement strand
TATGCGCTGGTGGAAAAGTACCGTATTTTTTGCCAGGAACAATACCGGCTACAACCAATTTCAACTCTTGCCGATCTGAGCGGACATTTGAATGAGCAGGAATTCATAAACTTTGTCCTTTATACCCTTTTACACAGCACCCATTCAGAAGTTGCCATGCTCAATAACGGTTTTTTTCGTTTCGAAGACATCGAAATCGATGACAAGCTGACGCTGCGGGATTTGGAGCGCATCATCTGGTTCAATGATGCGGTTGTGGTCATACAGCTTCGCGGCAGAGATCTGAAATCCTTATACAACCAATCCAAAAAACAGGGTAAAAACAGCACCGGTTATATTCATTTTCTATCCGTCAACGAAGGAACAGACAGCGAAAAGACATTGCATATTCATAACAACCCGGTTAAGAACGACGAAATTTACCGGGTGGCGACGACCAACTTTTTGGCATCCGGCGGTGACGGCTATACCAATATTCTCAAGAGCCGGAATGCTATCGCGAGCCGGTTTAGCGGTAAACGCCGGCTTGTCGGTGATCCGGCAGGCAATCAAGTTCCCATTAAAGAGCTGATCATCCGTTACCTTCTCACCCGCGAAGATCGCCCTGATTTTAAAAATCTGGGAGAATGGTTACTATCAACCACCTTTATTACCCGCCCGTTATGGCGACTCAACTTTGATCACATTGCCCTCGGGTTCAAAAATATCAGCGTCAATAACAATGAGGGATTTGCCCATGCCAGCGATTCCAGAGTCAGGGCATCGACAAAGGGTGCGCTGAACCTTTCTGCCTCCGGTGAAATCAGTCTGGTCAGGGAAACACCTCAAATACGCTGGGAAAACAGCGGCCTGATGAAATATGACCGAACCCGCATCAATAACGGCGACCATGGTGGTGTTTTGCAAACCATCGAAACCAATATTGAATTTCAATCCATCGCCGATATTTATCTTCTGGCGCTTGAAAACAAGGCAAACCCGTTTGCCAGTGTCCGATTTGATACTGAACACACTTTTTCCCAGAGAATTCTCTACAGCTCGCTCGGATTCAGCTATGTCGGGCCTGGCCAGAATTATATGCGTCTCGGTATGCTGGGAAAGCACGATTTGGCAGAGGATAATTTTAATTTCGGTCTTGAAATCAATACGCGTTATATGCTTAAAATACGCTCGGTTATGAACGATATGCGCCTGCGCTTCCGCCTGCTCTCCAGCAATCAAGAGTCACTTCCGGGCGAGGAGCATTATTCCCTGGAATTTAAAAACGGATTTCAACTCAGACTGCAGGACAATCTGCAAATTCGCCCCCAGCTTGAAATTTTTATCTATAAGGACAGATTACTGGAAGAGATCGCGTCCAATGTTCAATTTTCAATCAATTTGTCCTATTTAAAGAGCTGGAAATTTCAGTATCAGAAACTCTTTATGTAAACTGAATCAGGAGCAAGATGCAGTCATATAAACTCGCATTTGCCGGGTTGCGCCACGGCCATATTTTATGTATGTATGATCATTCAAACAATCATAACAGAATCGATATTGTCGCTGCTTGTGAGGAAGACAAGACCAGCCGTGAAGAGCTAATTGCTTCCAGAGGTATGGAAATCACCCATTCGTCATTCGAGCGGTTGCTCAAAGAGACGGATTGCGATATTGTTGCCGTCGGGGATTATTACAGCAAACGCGGTTCCCTGATTTTGAAAGCGTTGCAGGCGGGTAAACATGTCATTGCAGACAAACCGATTTGTACTGATAGAACAGAGTTGGCCGCTATTCGCGAGTATTGCGATCGCCAGAATCTGATTGTGGGGTGCATGCTGGATTTGCGCGATATGGCGCAGTTTATAACCGCCCGAAAGCTCATCCAACAGGGCAGAATCGGGGATATTCAAGCCATTCAACTCGGCGGTCAGCACCCGCTGTCGCTCGGATCGCGACCGCATTGGTATTTTGAACCGAACAAGCACGGCGGCACGATCAATGATCTGGCCATTCACGCCGTTGATCTCATCCCCTGGATCACCGGATTGTCTTTTGAATCGCTCTTGTCGGCCCGCTGCTGGAATTCCTTTGTGCCGCAATACCCTCATTTTAAAGATGCCGCACAATTTATGGCCGTGATGAACAACCAGGCAGGGTTGTTCTGCGATGTCTCCTATATGGTACCCGACCGTCTCGGCTATAATCATCCGCTTTACTGGCGCATCACCTTTTGGGGTCGCGAGGGTGTCCTGGAAACCAGTTGTACCGCATCTTCTGTACGTCTAGCCAAAAGCACGGATGCATCTTTTCAGGAAATATCACTCACCGAGTCGAATGAAAGCGGATATCTCCAAAGCTTTCTAAACGAACTTGATAAAACCACCCAACCGGACGACTTGACGATGAAACAGGTCTTGCAGGCGAGCGAGATCACACTCGGTATTCAACAAGCGGCTGAACAAGAACAGTTTAACATCCCGCTCGGTTCCGCTTTTTGAATGGAGGCATAATAGCGTCAACCGGCTTGTACTGCAATAACATACGAGGAGATCATGAACAAGGTAATGATATCGGTATTGCTCCTATGGTCTTGTCTGCAGGCTGAAGAGCGTTTTTTGCAGGTGGAAATCAGCGAACCGATTGGTATTGCCCGCGATCATGACTATATTCGAATTCGCACCCAGACACAAATGCCGCAGGATTCATTCAGCACAACGGCCGTGATCGCGGTGGGGAAAAATCCTGACGATACCACGGCCTGTCAGCTCTATGCACAACATTATGATCCGAACAGCGGTCTGGTGGATTTTAGTATTATATTTCCACTTTCGCTGGATGCAAATGAGACAAGAAGACTTTGTTTCTATTGGGTTCCGGCTCTTGCTTTGGAAAATGCATTTACAACTGATCTCGTTCACACGGGCGACGCTTTATCTCTGCAAGTCGAGAATCAATATTACAAAGCCTTTCTGGGTAAACTGCCGGACCATGACGGGGTTAAAAGCAATCTATCCGGTCAGCTCAGCGAGCTGCTGATCAAATCCGGTATCGATCAAAAGCTTTATAGAACCAAAAATCTGATGCATTGGGCTCCGAATGCAAAAAGATGTACAGAACGGCGTTATAAAACCCTCGGACATTGGAATCCGCCCGATTATTTTGCTCTCGAAAACGGCCCCTATTGCATACAAACAATGCGCCAGGGGTCACTGACCGACTATCCGGAAATTTTTATCTCCGCCGGCTATGAATTTCTCGCCCGGAAACCCTATTTCCTTTTCTCGTCCGTCATAAAGATTGAGAAAGGGCTCTGTCTCCAGCGCCTGCGCAATGATGAAATGACCATGGACAGTCTCTTTACCCATGTCGCTTTTATGCGGCAGAATGGTCGTGAGAGCAGCATGCTTTTTAAGGAGAGGTATGGGGAGCTGGAAAAAGAGCCGATAAGCAATGAGGCACCGTGGCTGGCATTCTACCATTCGGAAAAGAGGTATGGGTTTGGGGTCATTCGGCTGCACTATTCTGTTCTGGACCAATATGGCCATGCCTCCCCACTGGCCTTTCCGCATACGCGCGTATCGAATGGAAAGGGAGGGGGAAAGTACTGGAACCGCTATCTGATTTGTGATGTCAATACCTTTGTTCCTGAAGGTAGCCGCTATATGGAGAAAAATGCCTATCTGACATTTACCGTTGATCGTGAAGATCCTTTAAAAATGATTCGGCATTATGCTCGCGCCCTGCGTAATCCGGTACATATCAACATCGTCAAGCCGTCAATCGATTTTTCCGGTAAATAGCGTCAGGGGGTACCGGTTCCGACCGGATTCTCAGGATTCGAGCTCCATTCATACCATCCACCATCATAAATGGAAACGCGTTTCCAGCCCATCAGCCAGGCGGCAAAGAAAGATTCGCTGGCACGCCAGCCGGTGCCGCAATAAAAAGCGATGTGTTTTTCCGGGGTAATACCCATTCGGTTCCATTCCGCCTCGATGTCGTGAAAGCTTCTCAGGGTATCATCGTGGTTGCGGTAATTTTCCATATGATAGGCATCCGAACCGCAATTACCGAATATGGCGCCGGGAATTCTGCCTTTCTTTTCGATATAGTGATAGCCGCTGACCTCGCCGATAAATTCCGCCCAGCTTCGCATGCTGACCAGCTCTGCATCAGGTGCTGTGAGTATTTCTTTAGCCGTCGGCGTATCGACGATATATTCCGGATGCTCCGGAATATCGAGTCCGGTTTTTTTGACCTTTGCCGGCAGGGTCTCTTCACGGGTAATTTTACCACCGGCTTTTGTCCAGGCATCGAGTCCGCCGTCGAGAACACGCACATCTTCGACCCCGGCATACATGAGCAGAAGGGCGGCACGCATCGATGCCAGTTGTCCGGCCTGCTTACCGGGATGCTCCTGCGACATGTCGGGATCAGAAGTACGGCCGTAAAGTATGACCGTCGTCTCTTTGGTAATCCCGTGTTCACACAGCTCTTTCTCCAGTTCTTCCGGCGTTCGGTGATTCCAGGTCATGTCATCTTCCAGTATAAGCGTATCCAGCCAGATCGAGCCGGGAATGTGACCGAGATCATAATCGCCCCAGTTATCGAAATTGACATGACCGAGAACGGTTCGTTTAATGGTTTGCGGTTCCGGATTTTTGCCTTCCAAAAGCATTCTCAACCAGCCGGGATGTATGAGATGGCGATAGCGCGGCAGAAATTGATAAGGTCTGTCGGGGTCGGCGAACCAATCCATCATACCGGCATCATGGGTTCGAACGTTGGTGAAATCAAGTGCGCGCAAGTGGTTTGCCGCGTCATTGATCTCACGGCTGTTGTATCCGGTAACCATGATCTGCGCAGCCGTTTCGATTCCCATATCATTCAACAACAGCAGCGCCGCATCATCTCCGAGCTCTGAAAACCACTTTAGTGGAAAAGATTGCGCTTCGGGCACATGTCCGCCATGCACCTCTCCCTGCAAGGGCCAGCCGTTATAGGCAGTTGAAGGACGGCAATCGAGAACAACGGTGTTTTTCGTTTTATAAGAGGATAAAAGTTCAGCGGTACTTATCGATGACTTTATAATTTGCTCCATTTGTAATCCTATTTGGTTTTGTTTTAAATTCAGATTATGTTTACTAACTGCTCTCTTTTCTCCATATCGAATTGACAAAATAATTGCGGTTGTCATAGAAATTGTTAATGATCCTGAACCCACAATCCAAGGCGATATTTTGAATCATTTCCTCATCATATTTTTGCGACATTTCAATATATATCGCTTCCCATTGGTCGAAATGAAACGTTTTGTCAAGGCCTTTTACGGCAACCGACTGATCCCGGGTGCTGACCAGATAGCTTTTGGCCCTGCCGGTAATCGGATCGTAGCTTTCGTAATGAATAAAGCGGTCGAGGTGAAAATCTGCATCCAGTTCCTGATTGATTCTCAGGAGCAGATTGAGGTTAAAGTCGCGCGTATGGCCATGTGGGTCGTTATAGGCTTTTAAAATGATATTGGGATCTTTTTTGAGGTCGAATCCGATAAAAAGTCTGTCGTTCCGTTCCATCACATCACCGAGATGAGAGAAAAAGCGGCGGGCTTGTTCAGAGTTAAAATTACCAATATTCGATCCTAAAAAAAGAATAACCTTTCGCTTCTTGTCGTATTTGCTCAAATCGCTAATGACCTTAAAATAATCGCCAATTTGTGCCTCTACCGCAAGGTCCGGAAATTCTTTCTCAAGACCGGCAGTCAGTTCCTGAATGGCTTTTCTGCTGATATCGATCGGTATATATTTGAATGCCTTATTTTGCTGCAAAAAGTAGCCCAACAAAACCTTGGTTTTAAGACCATCGCCTGCTCCGAGTTCGATAAGATCGATGGAATTTTCCTGATCAAAAAAATCCTTTAAAATTTTTTCTTTTTGTTGCTGAAAAATTTCATACTCGGCATCTGTAAGATAGTATTCAGGCATATCCATGATATGCTGGAAAATACGGCTGCCCTTGGCATCGTAGAGATACTTTGAAGATAAATATTTCGGGGATGATGAAAGACCGTTGAGCGTATCGATCATAAAATCTGAATGGTTCTTTTCAGACAAACGAATGACCTCAGGGAATTTTAAGACTGGAAAATTATGTTTAACTGAACGGTAAAAGTATAAATGCTCTATGATAATACAAAATTATAATCGAAATAACAAGAAAGCCATGGAAAATATTCCAAAGGCATTTGATTCTTCCCTTGAGGTATGTATATTCAACCATGTTAACCCTTCGAAACATAAGCAAACGCTATTGCGATGATCTCGCTCTTGACCATTTTACCCTGACCATCAAACCGGCACATCTGACGGTTCTGATCGGACCCAGCGGTTGTGGCAAATCGACTCTGCTAAAGCTGATCATGGGATTGGAAGAACCGGATTCCGGAACGATCGAGTGGCATCGAGATATCGCTTCATTATCATCATCTCTGCAGCATCGCCGTAAAATCGGCTATGTTATTCAGGAAGGAGGGCTGTTTCCTCACCTCAGTGCCCGTAAAAATGTAACCCTGGTGGCCGATTATCTCGGCTGGCCCTTTGAGAAAAAAATAAAGAGGGTGGAGGAACTCGCAGGCCTGGTTCAGCTTGATTTTGAACTTTTACAGAGATATCCGCTGCAGCTTTCAGGTGGTCAGCGTCAGCGCATCAGCCTGATGCGGGCGTTGATGCTCGATCCCGATATCCTGCTTTTGGATGAACCTCTCGGTGCTCTGGATCCAATGGTGCGCGCTGATTTGCAGCAGGATCTCAAGTCGATTTTTCAAGAGCTGTCGAAAACAGTCATACTGGTAACCCATGATATGGGTGAGGCGGTATTTTTTGCTGATCACATCGTTCTCATTCGTGAAGGAAAGATCGTGCAGCAGGGAACAGCGGCAGAGATGATCGACCATCCCGTTGATCCTTTTGTCACCCGCTTTATTCAGGCACAAACCAGTCCACTCGATGCAATAAAGGAAAAACGATGATTCAAATGGCTCTGATTTTTTTTCTGCTGATTTCGATAGCGGCACAAACGCCGGCAGTACAGGCGGAAAAGGCTACAGCGGTCATCGGCTCTAAAAAATTTACCGAAAATATTATACTGGGTGAAATCGTCGCTCATCTCGCACGTGATTCCGGTTACGAAATCCGACATCGTAAACAGCTCGGAGGCACCCGGATATTGTGGAAGGCATTGACCGGAGGAGATATTGATGTCTATCCGGAATATACCGGCACCATCCGTAGAGAAATCTTCCATAGTCTGGGATTGTCCGGCAGGGCCGGCCTCGATACGGTATTGCAGAGATATGGAGTCACCATTACCCCGCCACTGGGATTCAATAATACCTATGCTATCGGGGTTACTCGCGAAACCGCTGAACGCCTCGGACTGGAAACGATTTCCGATTTAAATCAATATCCTCAACTTGTGTTTGGATTTACCAATGAATTTATGGACCGTCAGGATGGCTGGCCCGGTCTGCAGCAACATTACAATTTGCCGCATCAAAATATCCGCGGGCTCGACCACGACCTGGCCTACAGAGGCATTGCCGCCGGATCGATCGATGTCATCGATATGTATTCTACCGATGCCGAGATCAGGTATTACGATCTTGTTACT
>CAZSOP010000195.1:0-7653 GCA_964608385.1 uncultured Cytophagia bacterium | reverse complement strand
AACTTTACATTCTCCCGCTGTAACTCCTGGTGTTCCAAAATATGACTGAGCAAATTGGATAATTTTTCAGGAGGAAATGGTTTACAAATAAAATCATAGGCACCATCTTTCATAGATTGTACCGCATTTTCAACCGTTGCAAAAGCTGTCATCATAATGACGGGTAATTGCTTGTTTTTTTCTTTTAATTTCTTTAACAAGGTAACGCCATCCATTCCCGGCATTTTAATATCGACAACAGCAACGACAGGCTGGTCGGTATCATACTTTTTCAATGCTTCCATACCATTTTCCGCCGTTATGACGGAAAATCCGTCACTTTCCAGCCACTCCGACAAAGAGTCACGTATAATTTCCTCATCATCAACAAGTAAAACTTTACTTTTAAAAGCCATAAGGCCATTTCCTCCTTGCATTATCGGTCATGAAATTCTGGTATTTTAAGAATAAAACACGTTCCTGTTCCGACTTTCGATTTTACTTCAATATCACCGTCATGCATAAGAATGATGCTATATGCCGTAGATAAGCCCATGCCGATGTTCGAATCATGATCTCTAGTCGTAAAAAAGGGCTCGAAAATTTTATCCTGGTGCTCCGGTGAAATGCCGACACCCGTATCTTCGATTTCGATCTGAACAAATCCCGTATCCGTAGCCTTTTTAACCCGAAAAATAATGGAACCACCATCCGGCATGGCCTGTGCAGAGTTTATGATCATATTGATCAAAATCTGTTGTAACTGGGTAAAGTCCGCTTTGATATAAAGGTCCTGATTTGGAAACGCTTTTTCAATTTTAATATTTTGCAACGAAACCTGATGTGAAACGATGAAAAGGGTTTTCTCAATTATCACTACTGCAGAAACTTTTTGAATCTGTGGCTCTGCCGGTTTGGCAAAATCCAGCAATCCCTTAACAAATTCGGATACTCTCGTGGTCTCATTTTCCATGGTGACGAGATATTTTTTGAATCTTTCCAACTCGAAGGAATCAGAATCGATCAGTTTTTGCATAAATTTAAGATAATTTAAAACGCCGCTTAACGGATTGTTGATCTCATGAGCAATATTGGTGGCCATCTTACCCATCGTGGCGAGCTGTGCTGATCTGACCACCCGCTGCTGGGCATTCATAAGCTCTTTGTTTACCTTCTCCAGCCTTTCGATGAGGTAGGGAAAACACATTTCAACTTCTGCAATACCCTGGTAAACAGCGATAGCCTTTTCCCGACAGGTGGAATAGCCACAAGCACCGCAATTGAGTTCATCTTCAGGTTTAAATTTATTGATTTGGGCAAATATCGTATTAATTTCCCCTTCACTTGGCATTTTCGCTGTAATTGCTTCTGCTTCATAGTCGCGTTGCAACGGAATCTTGTAGATAGAGGGATCACCAGAATGGTTCACGCGCAAATATTTTTTGACAAAATTGACGATAATATTCTTACGGGCAAAAACCGATAGATCATTTACCATCCCGGGGCCGTTGATACACCCTTCGCAAAAGAGGAGATCAAAAAAATGTTGTTCCAGTTCTCCTTCCTGCAATCGTTGCAGGATATTTAAGACCCGTTCACTTCCCTCAGTGACAATAATATCATTTTGTAGCACATCTTTTTCCAGGCCGGCAGCTCGCAAAAGCCCGCCGGAAATCGGAAAAATCGCTCCTAACCGTGGCTGGGGATCGTCAAATTGTTTCTCCGGAGATTCATAGACCGCGATCTGTTGATCATTAAATATCTGAAAAAGCTCCTCAAAGGTTAAGACCTGATCGATCAGGTCTTTCACGTTTCTGTCGTCTTTTTCCTTCTTTTTTGCAATACATGGGCCGATAAATACGACCCTGGCATTTTTGTCGTAAAAAAAACGAACGATTTTAGCAGTGGCGATCATGGGAGAGACCAGCGGAGCCAGATAGGGCATAAGATCGGGATAATATTTCTCTATAAAGTAGACCACTGCCGGACAGGGTGTAGAGATGACCGGTTTTTTTTCCATAGCCAGCTCTGTGTATTTCACGGCGAGTGCATCAGCGCCGACTGCGACCTGCACAACGCGGCCGAATCCTAGCCGATGCAAAGCGCCAACCACTCGTAATGGATTCTGATCATGAAAGGCAGCTGGAAAAGAAGGTGCCAGCAGGGCAATCGTGTTCTCCTTCGAACGAAGATAATCCAGGGTTTCCCGGATACCGCTTGCAATTTTTTTGGCTTTTTGAGTACAAACCCGGACACAACTGCCACAACCGATACACCTCTCCTGAATCACCATGGCCTGGCCTTGTTCGATACGAATCGCTTTCGAAGGACAATGCCTGACACATGCATAACACCGTCTGCAACGATCTTTTATGGTCTCAACCACTGCCATTTTAAAACCGGTTTATTATAAAAAAAACGAGCCCTACAATATCCGGCTGAAAATCGTGTTTGCAATATACAAGAGGGGATAATGCAGAGCTTGGACCATCTGAAACTGAATGAATTGCAAGTTCATTCAATGTTCTTTGGGCAATATCATCGGCTCGTCAAGTTCCTGAAACTCGGGAAAGTCACTCTTGACTTTTTTGCTTACTTTTTTGGGCACCAAACCCAACGCAACGCCGACACCGTACAAAATAGCTTCTGGTCTGGGTGGGCAACCGGGAACATAGTAATCGACGGGTATAGCTTTGTCCACTGCACCGTACATGTTATAGCTGTCAAAAAAAACATCACCACCACAGGCACAGGAGCCGATCGCAAACACCAGTTTGGGATTCGGAGTGGCATTGTAAAGCCGTTTAACAGCCGGAGCAATTTGCCGGCTTACGCCTCCGGTTACCAAGAGTACATCGGCATGGCGCGGCGAACCTACCAGTTTGATACCAAAACGCTCAGCATCATAATAAGGTGTGAGTACATTGATAATTTCTATATCACAGCCATTACAGGCGGCACAGTTTGTATGATAGACCCAAAGTGCTTTGGGGAATGCCTTTTTACATAATTTTTTTAACATAGTCTTCCTCATTACCTTTCTGATTATACACCACCGAGAGACCAAATAGATAAAACGGCTCTGGTTGCATTGTCTAGAATAGGATATAGGATTTGCGGATAAATACCGATCAATATACACAAAAGAGCCAGAAGAACGATACTGAAATACATTAAAAAAGGAACTTCTTTTAGTTCGCCGTTTTCAAGGTCGTTTATCGCTTTTGACGGGGCGCGCCAGAAAACCCGATAAGCCGCTGAGACCAGACAAGCAAGCGTCAGCAGACCGGTAAGAATCGAAATAACCATCGCCCAATAAATACCCTGCTCACCAACAGCGAAAAAGAGTGTAAATTTACTCATAAATCCGTTAAAAGGCGGTAACCCGCCAATAGCAAGGGCACCGACGACGAAACAAAATGCGGTTATCGGCATTTTCTTCGCCAGCCCCCCCAACTGGGAAATTTTACGCAACCCCCCGGTGGCATACATAATTGCGCCCACACTCATAAAGAGCAAGCTTTTTATCAATGTATGGTTGACCAGATGAAAAAGACCGCCGTAAATACCCAGATAAGTGCCAAGACCGAGACCTTCAAAGACATAAGCAATCTGACTAACACTTGAATACGCCAGCATCCTTTTCAGATCATCCTGCACCAAAGCCAAAAAGATACCAACAAGCATACTGGCTGAACTGAGAATAGCGATAAAAATAACGATGGAATGATAGGTCGGAGCGAAAATAGTCACGGTTCGGGCCAGTGCATAAGCGCCGATATTAATAATCAAACCGGACAACAGAGCACTGATGGGTGAAGGTGCTTCAGAGTGAGCATCAGGCAACCAGGCATGAAACGGTACAAGGCCCGCTTTGGTGGCAAAGCCGACCGTCATGAAAGAGACACCCAACAAGGCGATATTTTTCGGTATAAGCTGAGCGATTCGCCCGACTTCGGTTAGCAAAAGCGCATGCGCGCCGACTTTAAGATGCGGGTATGCTGCGGAAAAAATCAGAACGATACCCAGTAGGGCAAAGGTTATACCGACCACCACCAGCAGGACGTACTTGTAGCCGGCTTCAAGCGAAGCGCGTTTTCGATAAAAAGCCACCAACAAGGCTGTTGCCAGGGTCGTGCCTTCCATTGCCACGTATAACATCACCATATGGTTGGTGCTAACCGTCCAATTCATGGTACCGGTGAAGAGCAAAATCAGGGCGTAATAAAGAGTAATACGGCCGTCGGTAACCAGCCCGAGTTCACGCTCGTGTTTCATATAGCGGATGGATTGCAGGGTTATCAGGATAACCATTCCATCAACCAATAAGATAATCAACGCACTCAATCCGTCAACAAAAATACCCTGTCCCAATGCGGTTATCGTATCGCCGGCAAAGACAGTCGCGGCCAAACGAATGGCGACGAAAAATTCAACCACCAGAATAATCAGGGTGGTAATTTCGCGCGCATTTTTGAATTTGCTAAAGCCAAACAGGATTGTAAAGATCGCCCCTAGAATAGGCAATAGGATTAAAATCAATGGTAAAGATGACTGGATGGGTTCTGCCATGAGTTTACCTCTTTATCTCTTCAATTCAGAGAGCTTGACTGTGTCTGTTGATCCGAATACTTGATAAATATTTGAACTAAGAAATAGCAGCAAAAACACTACAGCCACAACATTGGTCAGTATGCCGATCATTGTCGTTTCGCGCAGTGTAGGTGTCAGTGCCAGGAGCACCAGATGAACACCATTTTCCAAAAGCGCCAAACCGATCACCGTTTTCACAGCATCCCGCCGGGTCAGCAGGGTCCAGATACCCAGTGTAAAAATAGTAAAAGCACCGGCAAGCAGACTGCGAACCGGTTCCTGCATGGCTGCTTCGGTTGGTGCCAGTAAAAAAAGATGTTTTTTGAATAAATAAAAAAGAACAACCAAAATAATCGATACCAATGTAAGCGAGATACCAAATCCGATGATAGGGCGATGTTCAATCGGGGGCAAAATTCTTACAAACCTGAGAATCATATAGGGGAGAACAACGACTTTGGTAATAAAACAGGTTATGGCCCACAAATAAAGGCTTGGGTTATCCTTGACATAGGCATAGGTAATTATTATCGCACATAAAAAGATCGAGTGCACCATATAGGCGAATGATGTGGTTCTCAAATTACGTATCTCTGCGGCGGCAATCGAGGCAATTAAAATTGCCAGGGTCAGTGTGACCAGCGTTTGTTCTGTCATTTTTTATCCTCCTCCCTCTGCGGTGGTGCTCCGGAAGGCATACAATCTCCCAGAAAATTGCGTCCCTGCCGCAGGCGCCGGGTCGGGATTTTATCGATGCTATTGTCCGTTTCAAAACAACGACCACAGCGGGCGCAGGTCGCCATATAGAGATCCTGTTCAATATACAAATCGGTTTTGTCGTTGGTTGAGGTTTCGAATTCAATCGTCATGTTGATTGCCTTTTCAGGACAAACCTCCTCACAGCGGCCACAATAAGTACAGCGATCCAGGATAAATTCCATTCGGGTTTGGTCGTCGTCATCATAAAACCGGATCAGCCGGGAAGGACACACATTGGCACAACCGCCGCAACCGATGCATTTAGTTTCGTCAATGTCCAGTTTGCCGCGAAACCCTTCAGGGATTTCAGCTCCTTCACCAAACGGATAGGGAAGCGTAACCCGTAAATTCGAAAAACAGATTGCCGCTTCTTTGACTTTAGATTTGAACATTCTATATCCTCTTTAGACTCTAAACTCTTTTTCAAAATCAAGATCCGGCCAAAGCAAAGGCCAAGCCAATGATGGTGACAAGAAACAGAACAGCAAAATATCTAACCGCCTGGTCAATGCGCAACCGGGGATTAACAACATGAACAACGCCGACAATGACAAGCATCACCAGAATTTTGACCAGGGTATAGAGTAAATTTAGAATAAAAACCTGCGAATGAAACCAGGGTATGAAAATGGAAACAAAAACTGCCGCAAAAATGAGCTCTTTGGCGTAAAACATCCATTTAAACAACGCCAATTTCGGACCGCTTTGCTCAACAAAGGGTCCTTCCATAATCTCCTGATCCGCTTCGACAATATCAAAGGGTAAACGTGCCAGTTGGGCCACAATAGAGATAAAAAGCGCGATACCGGCAATGACCATCGAAAGCGGGAAGGGGTTATTTTGAAAATAAGCAATGATGGCACCGAACTGAAGCGAATCGGCTTTGACTGCAGCAACAATCAGAGCGATGACAATGACCGGTTCCACCGTTAAAACCATCATCATTTCACGAGCAGCACCCAAAATGCCATAAGGGCTCTCGGAGGTCACCCCGCTGAGCATAACCATTACCGCTGAAAAAGAGAGTATGTAAATAAAAACAATAATGTCTCCCCCTGCATTCAGTGGTGGAGCAGCAGCAATCGGTGAAAGAAGAGCGACCAGCAAAATCGCACCAAAGGCCAGCACAGCGCTATATCGAAAGAAAAAATTGTTCGAAGAAACAATTTCCTCCTTGCCCAACAATTTGAGTATATCGAGATAGGGCTGGTATAATGGCGGACCGATTCTTGAATGCACAAATGCAACCAGCTTTCGTATAATACCCTCCAGTAACGGTGAAAGTAAAATCACAAGCAGGAGGTTGAATATGGCCAATCCCAAATTTTCCATGGACAAACTCATTATTGCTCCAAACTCTTATGTTTCTATTTCTTTTTGAACCTGTTTTTAACAAGTTCAAAAAGTTCCTTTTTAGAATAGACCTTCAGTTTACCGGTTCGCACATCCACAACCTCAAGGCGTTCGGTACACGAAAAACAAGGATCAAGGCTGCCGAGACCGATCGGTACATCTGCCACATTGTCTCCGAGCACCATAATGGGAACACCCTGAAGATTTTGAAAAGTTGGGGCGCGAGCTTTCCATCTATAGGGACGGTTATCCTCGCCGGTAATGACAAAATGATGAGTCTCACCGCGTGGTGCTTCAACTGAAGACAATCCCAATTTACCAGGGGGTATCTTTTCATCCATTTTAGCTATTATTTGACCGTCAGTCATCATCTTGAGAGAGTCGCGGATAATACGAACGGCTTCGAGCGTTTCCTTGATTCGGACCACCACCCTCCCCCATATATCTTCGCTGGTTTCGACAATGACCTCGCAACCGGTTTCCGAATACGCCGCGTAGGGATGATCGACTCTGATGTCAATTGCCACACCCGATGCACGCGCAACCGGCCCCAGCAGGGCATAGTCGATGGCTTCCTTGTTGGTAATGACGCCAACATTTTGACAACGCATATGCAACGTCGTATCGTTTGCAACCGCATCGAGAACGGCTTTTGTCTCCTTGAAAACCCTGTCCAAAACCTCATTGACTTCAGGATGGATTGATTTCGGTATGTCTCTGCGCACACCACCAACCAGGTTCATACCGAGAAGTTTGCGGTTTCCGGTAAGTTTCTCGCAAAGCCACATCACCGGTTCCCGGATTCTCCAGGCCTGCATTAAAACCGTATCAAAACCAAGGATATGACCGGCAATTCCGAGCCATAACAAGTGACTTTGAATTCGCTCCAATTCCAGACAAATGTTTCGAATATAGCGACCTCTGGTCGGAACTTCAATATCTGCTGCTTTTTCAACCGCTTGACAGTAC
>CAZSOP010000194.1:0-7740 GCA_964608385.1 uncultured Cytophagia bacterium | reverse complement strand
AAGCTGCAATAAACCATTCAACAATACAGAGAAAAAAAGCGGATAATTGCTATCCGCTTTTTTTTATTGTATCTGCCACCAGTTTTATCATGTGAGGACCTCATGAAGCAAAACGACAAGGAGTTGAAAGCATTCTACAGGGACTGGACCGAGCTGGACACTAACATTCAAAAGTGGTGGAACACGGATTTAAGAAAATCGCAGGAAGATGAACTTTTAGACTCATCGATAAATAAAATCTGGTATGCAGATGAAGAGCATCGAAAAAAAGAAGAAATGGCAAACGAACCTCCGACCCTGTTATACCTTCCGTTTCCATATATATCCGCTGGCGGCAGCGAGTCTGCATTTCCGGAAATGTACTGCTGGGATATTTATTTTATCAATCTCGGTTTACTGGCACATCAGCGCTACGATATTGTACGGTATCATATCCTCAATCAGCTCTTTATGATCGAAAGATACGGAATGGTCTTAAACGGCAACAGAACCTTTTATCTGGGGCGTTCACAGTTACCACTGCATGCTGTGAGTGTGGAAAATTATTATCGCCATACCAAAGAACAGGATATGCTCTTTCGCGCTTATCCCATTTTAAAACAAGAATTCATCAACTATTGGAAAGCAGAGCATCATCACACTCAAACCGGTCTTGCCACCAATCGAGACCTGAACGATCCAGAGCTCTCTTCCTTCGATATCCCAAAATCTCTTTTACAACAAACCCAATTAAGACCACAACTCTTGGCTGAAGCCGAAGTTTTGGATTTTACGTCCATTTTTGACGGTGATGTACGGCAATGCAATCCCTTGATGACCAATTGCGCACTGATACGATATGCGAAAACACTAAAATGGATGGCCGGGGAAATCGGATTAAAAGGTGATTCTCGTTTCTGGGATCAGGAAGTCAGAGATCGATCCTCTCGTCTGAATGAGTTGTGCTGGAACGATGAAAAGGGTTTTTACTTTGAATACAACTACAAGCGGGGAAAACAATTGCCCTATTGGTCTCTTTCCGCCTTTTGGACCTTATGGGCGGGAATAGCGGATAAAAGACAGGCCCGAAAACTGTTGGAAAACCTGCTCAGGTTCGAACATCCGTATGGATTATCCCAGACAGATAAAGCATACCCCAGTCCGCATCCCGAGTTTGAATATTTACAATGGGACTATCCAAGCGGATGGGCACCGATGCATATCATTATTTATGATGCTCTCAGTGCCTACGGATATTCACAGCAGGCAACCCGTATTGCGAAAAAATTTTTAAAGTTGCAAATCGATATGTATAAATCGACAAATAAACTGTGGGAAAAATATAATTGTGTCAACGGCAGCCTGGAACTGCCCAGAGAGCGCTATCCGGTTGTTCCCTTACATGGCTGGAGCTCAGCGTCGGTGGTTTATCTCGGCCGAAAAATATTTGAATCAGCGGTTGGTCATATCTGAAATGAGTTTCATTGTCTGATCAAATTTTTCTTTCCCCAGATCGGCCGACAAGTTGGATGTCATGAGCGCATAGCCTCTTTCGCATGCCTCTGTATAACGAGGCAGCCAATAGTTTAAATGCTCAAATTGATGATCCGGATGCCAATACAAAAATGAAGAATCCATACCACCGGCGAAAATAATGCGATCGCCATATTTTTTCATCAGGTCAAGAACCTGTGGAACCTCCTGCAAATCAAATGGATTGATTATATCAAACCCGGCGTTGAGGAAAAGAGGCATCATCTCTTCAATATTGCCATGAGAGTGAAAATGTACCCATCCCCCCTTTTCATGAACGACTGAACACAATGTACGATAATGGGGCAGAAAAAAAGTCTCAAACAGCTGAGGTGAAATCAACAATCCGTCGCGATTGCCCAGGTCGTCGCAGATATTAATCATCTCAACACCTCGTTTCATGACCTGGTCTACCGCCACCATGTTCATCCCGACAAGTCTGTTGATCACAGCGTGCATGAAATCGGGTTCGATCAACAGGTTGATCATGGTATCCTCCATACTCATGAAGGAATTATGTATGCCTGAAAAGAATCCCTGGGTGGATGCGCTTGGAATAAATCCGTCTTGTTTGAACAATTCTGCATCCCCGCTTACATCTCGATATCTGAGATCATCGTTCATATCCGGCAGCGCCAGTTCTCGCAGATCGGACTGGTTTTTTAACGGGAATGAAAAATATTGAATCGAAACCGGATCATACATTATTTTACGTTTATGACCGCCTTCATACTGCAACACCTTGTAGCTGTCGCCGCGTTCGATAACTCGCGGTTGAATTTCAGCAGGACCCCCATGACCAAAAGGCGTAACACCGCCGTCACCGACGCCGACACAGGGCGTTAAGAGCGTCTTTGCAAAGTGCACCGCTTTCAGGCGACTGCTGTCGGAACGAGGCCGGCAGGGAAAAGTCTCCATCGGCGGATGATCAGATGGAATATAGAATGTGCGCTCATCATAACAGTCGGGTGAAAGTAACGTATGTATGGCTTTTTCATTGTTAAATCCCATATTGAAATGAGGGATAAAGTCCGGCTTTTGACCGGAGAGCATGGCTATCAAATTTTCGCGTTCAGTCATTTTTCATTCAGCCTATCAAGTTTCGCATAATCCATATAAGAATTCAATTTCGGTTTTCCAAAGCAGGGGATCAGGGGTTTCAAGGATCAAGGGGATTTCATCGAACCTGGGATCATTCATAATATAGCGAAAAACCTCTACGCCCAGTAACCCTTTACCAATACTTTCGTGGCGATCAACTCTTGATCCCAATTCTTTTTTAGCATCGTTAAAATGCATCGCCTTTAAAAAATCAAAACCAACAATATCGTCAAATTCGGCAAAGGTTGTTTTACAGGCCTTAGTTGTGCGCAAATCATAACCGGAGGCAAACGCATGGCACGTGTCCAGGCAGATCCCCACACGTGATTTATCCTTTATAGCATTGATCAGGATCCTAAGATGTTCAAATTTATAGCCGACATTGGAGCCCTGGCCGGCAGTATTTTCGACAACAGCAATCACATTTTTGGTGCTCTCCAAGGCTCGATTAACCGATCCTGCGATCTGCTGCAGACATTCTTTTTCCGAGTACTGATTGAGATGACTTCCCGGATGAAAATTTAAATATTTCAATCCAAGTTGTTCACAGCGTTGCAGTTCATCGAGGAAAGCATGATATGATTTTTCAAAAGCATTTTTAACCGGATTGCCGAGATTAATTAAATAGCTGTCATGAGGAAGAACAACCTCTTTTGAAAACCCGTGTCTTTCGCAATTCTCATCAAACATTGAAATGGATTGTGTTTGTAAAGGTTTAGCATTCCACTGTCTCTGATTTTTTGTAAAAAAGGCAAAGGCTTTGGCGCCAATCAGATGCGCATTTACCGGCGCGTTTTCCACGCCACCAGCCGCACTAACATGTGCCCCGATTCTTTTCATAACCTACCTCGCAGTACTCTATTCAACAAATTTCTATTAGGCTTTGATCGCCGATCATAAAGCGGTTGGTGCGGGGTCGTCCACTCGCATTCACCACTCTGGTGGCGAAGCCTAATAAACTGTCCTCGATACGCATATGAACATCGAGTATCTCACATCGGTTTAAAACAATACTAAATTCAACCTCGCTGTTTCTTATATGACACTCATCGCCAATCGATGTAAAGGGTCCGACATAGCTGTTTTTAATTACAGTGTTTTTACCGATGATCACCGGACCGCGAACCGTACTGTTGATAATCGAAGAGCCTTTACCGGTCAGGACATGGCCGGTAACAACGGATTGAGTATCGACGCTGCCGTTTGTACGGCCTTTTATATGCTCTAATACGAGACGGTTGGCTTCGAGAATATCCTGGGGTTTTCCGGTGTCTTTCCACCAACCGGTAATTTCAGAAAATGAAATCTGTTTTTTGTGGTCGATAAGGTACTGATGCGCGTCGGAGATTTCAAGCTCGCCTCTTTTGCTGGGTTTGATGTTATTGACAGCATCGAAAATACTAGAGTCATACAGGTAAATGCCCGCAACAGCGAATTCACTTTGAGGAGAACGTGGTTTTTCCTCAATGGAAACGATACGATCACCCACAATTTCCGGCACACCGAATCGTTCAGGATCCTTGACCCTGGCCAGGGTCAGATGGCAATTTGAACTCTGATTCTTAAACTCATCGATAAACTTTTTCAGGTCACCCACGATCATGTTATCCCCCAGATAAAAGATAAAATCGTCTCCGTCAATAAAGTCCTGAGAAATTTTTATGACATGGGCCAGTCCGAGCGGAGCTTCCTGAGGAATGTAGGTTATTTCAACACCCCACTTTTCACCCGTACCGATGGCTTGTTTAACTTCATCGCCTTCCTGGTTGGTAATAATTCCAATTTTATGAATTCCGGTTGCAGCTATTTTTTCAAGTGCATAATGTAAAATAGGTTTATTGGCAATGGGTAAGAGGTGCTTGTTCTGAGTATTGGTAAGCGGACGAAGACGGGTACCCTTGCCTCCTGCAGTAATCAATGCTTTCATGAAGACTCTCCCATCATGCATTTAGTTCATTCATTCTATCATAAATAACATTTCCGTTAATAATGGTAAAATCAACAAAAGTATTCAATAGCTCCCGCGGTGGGTGTTGAAAAATATTTTGTGACAGGACCACGAGATCGGCCCAATATCCAGGCTTTAACAATCCTTTTTTATGTTCAGATTTTTCCGCATAGGCAGAACCATATGTGTAGAGTTCAACGGCTTTTTGTAATGATATTTTTTCATCGGGGAACCAGCCTTTCTGAGGGCCTCCTTTTAAAAATTCCCGGGTAACGGCGGCATATAGGGTGTGTAGTGGATTCAGGGGTTCCACGGTCCAGTCGGTACCCAGGGCGGTGACGATGCCGGAATCCAGTAAAGATTGCAAGCGGTAAGCGTTGCGCTGATGTTTTCCCAGCCGATTCTGAATCCAGCGCATATCATCGATACAATGGTAGGGTTGAACACTGGCGATAATGCCCAATTTTTGAAATCGCCTGAGATCATTTTGTTGAACCACCTGGAGGTGTTCAATTCGATGTCTTTTATGTGCGATCGGCTCTGTTGAATCTATTTTTGCAAAAGCATCCAGACACCGGGAAACCGCCAAATCCCCTATAGCGTGAACGGCAATTTTATTACCGGAGGCATTTATATCAGCAAAAATATCATATAATTCCTCGCCGGTATGCATGGCCAGGCCATTGGTCTCGGGGCGGTCAAGATATGGGTGTGAAAGTAAAGCGGTTGTCGCCCCCAATGATCCATCTGCATAGGTTTTTTGAGTTTCGAGTTTTAAAAAATCCGACGCTTCGATGTGAAACATGGGATACTGATAGAGCCGCCAGCCGGAAATTCTCAGGTTGAGATTATGCTCGCGCTCGAGCTCGCGATAGATATCCATCTCTTCTGAAGAACATTCTCCCTGTACGCTTCCGATTCCAAGAGAGTGGGCAAAAGAAATTGCTGCGAGAGCCGCATTTTTGCGCTGCAAACGCGTAGGTTGGGGAATACTCTTCAGTATCTTTTCCTGTGCAGCATCCTGAACAACACCATTCAACCTGCCGGTTTCAGGATTTTTGCCGAAATGTCCTCCTGCCGGATCATCAATGCTATCATCGATGCCGGCTTGCTTTAGGGCAAGTGAATTTGCGGTTCCGATATGTAAATCGAGTCTGACAACAAATACCGGATGATTCGGTACAACGTTGTCGATGAGCTCCCGAGTCGGGTAATTCTTATCGGGCCATCTTTCATGATCCCAATAGCCACCGGTAATCCAGCTTCCTTTGGGCAGTTCCTTTGATTTTTCTTTCAGGCGTTGACAAAACGCCTCTTTGTTATCGGCGTCCCGTAAATCGATCTCCTGTAAGGCAAACCCTCCATCCATCAGATGTAAATGCGCATCATTAAAGGCAGGAATCAGTAGACGTCCACCCACATCAATCGAGCGACCGGAAAAAGGGCCATCGTGGTGGTAAATTTTTTGAATGATACCATTTACAACCAGGACCGAGTCACCTTCACAATAGCCATAAAGAGGAGACCAGATTTTCGCATTTTTTAACAACAATTTCATAGAGATTGTATTTCCGCCTCATGTCTATGGTCTGGCCTGCATTTTATAGGTAAGCACAAACCGGCTTATCTGCGTGAATAAAACCCATACCCAAAAATAAAAAAAATAATTTTGAAAAACAGGTGCGGACATTTGCAAAACTTTGATCAGATATATAGCTGCGATTAGTGCCGTTAGCAAGTATGCCAGAGAGCCTGTCCGTTTATTTAAGTGGAGTTCAAGCCGTTGCGCGATCATTGCCGTAAGCAGATAAATGGCCAGCCACGCTAAAACAAGAGCACTGATTTCAACTATCCACGATTGAATAATGCAAGGAGAAATCGCAGAGAATTGTGGAAAAATATTCTCTGCGATATTTGCAAAGCATCCTAACAGAGGAAAACCACACTGATGAGCATAATTAAAATGTATACGCCGAGCATCACCAGAAAAGAAACGACAGTATAGGCCAGTACTTTTTCTTTGGGGCATTGCATCAAAATGGGCAGACCGACATAAAAAAGGTACACGGAATAGAGGCCCAGGAGCAAAAGAATGGATAGAATTGGAAAAATAACAAAGATTGAAGCTACCGCTGAGGCCGTATAGCTATAGGCGACCAATTTGAAAGCTGCCATTTCATCCTTTTGTGCATTAAAACTGGGTGCAAGGGCATTGATAATATAAGCTGCAATATACATTCCGATGATGATGAGGATAAAAGTAACAATGGCCATAATCAAAGCGGTGAAGAACCCCACGTGTTCCTTCAAAAAATATCCAAACATAATATGCCGTAAAAACTGGGCAATGACAGGAATGGCAATGAGGTAAATAAGATACTCTTTGACAATATCGACAGAGGTCTTGTCTTCGGAGTTAATTTTTTCCCATTCCGCCTTTGGTGAAAATAACAGATTTTTAACACGGTCGATAATCATGTTCATAGCTAAACCTCCTCATAGATAAGATAGACTATTAAAAAAGATTAGGCACCCACCCATACATTTTCTCGGCCGACCTTGTCGCGAAGCAGGTCAACAAGTTCCAGAGTAGGTGAAACCTTCAGGGATTTGGATTTGAGCATATAATTTTCATTTTCGTCAATAATGAGTTTTATATATACGGGTATTTCGCCGCTATGGTGGTTGAGTATCCCCCTCACTTCATCAAGAATTTCAGTTTCAGAATGACCTGTTTGGATAGCAAGGCACAGACTTTTGGTAAAACGTTCCCGGGTCTGTTCAAGTGGAATAACCTCATCAAGGATCAGTTTAGCTTCGTCACTATCGCGAAAATTGACTTTGCCTTTAACCATTACCATGGAATCATCATACAAGAGTTCTCGGTACTCTTCATACTGATCTGAAAATGCGATCGATTCTGCAGTGCCGCCAAAATCTTCAAGTTTGAGAAAAGCCATTGGGCGTTTCTTACGATCGTAATGAATCTTAATTTCCGAAATAATACAACATATTCTGGCGGTAGAACCTTCTTTCATGGTGCTAAGGGATTGCAGGGTAATGTTAGAAAACGTTTTCACCTCCTCCCGATAGCGATCCAGTGGATGGCCGGAGAGATAAAATCCCAATACGTTTTTCTCTCGATTGAGCTTTGTTTGCTTGTCCCAATCCTTTAGTTC
>CAZSOP010000193.1:0-7751 GCA_964608385.1 uncultured Cytophagia bacterium | reverse complement strand
GCTCGGTTACCGTATGCAAATCAAGATCAACTTTCTCTGCAAAGACAGCATCCTTGCAGCACCGGTTGCTCTTGATCTCGCTCTTTTTTCAGATTTGGCAAAGCGTGCCGGAATGTATGGTATTCAGGAATGGCTCTCATTCTATTTAAAGAGTCCTATGGTCGCAGAAGATCTTTATCCGGAACACGATCTTTTTATTCAATTGATGAAATTAAAAAATACGCTTCGCTATATGATGGGTGAAGAGTTGATCACGCATCTCGGTCTGGAATACTATGACTGATCGGGATTCCTTTGTTTAGGTTTATACAATTCAGGCTATGTATCGGTTTACGTGTAAAATGATGGTAAAGCGGTGCATATCCTTCTCTATTATCAGAGTGCTTTATGATTTGTAGTGCAATATTCAATCCGGAATCGATTGTGATATAAATGAGTAGGTATCTTGAAATTTGACCTTTACAAGACCGGCTCACCGGTTACGACGATTTTAAGAACTTCACTGCCCGCTGTTATTGACCTGTCGTCGCAGACGATCATGTGGACAATAGAAGCTATTTTGGTCGGTAAACTGAGCGCATATGCCTTTGCAGGCGTTGGCATGGCGATTCAAATTATGCTGGTTTTTTTTGCTGTTCTGCTCACTTTTGTCGTCGGTGCAAGTTTGATTATCAACAGACACCTCGGCAAGAATGATACGTATCAGGCAAATCATATTTTCGGTCAGGCTATGATGATTGGTATATTTATGGCAATCACTTTTGGTCTGATCTGGTATTTTGGTGCCATTCATTTGTTTAAAATTATAGAGGAAGGTGAATCCGGCATGGCTCAGGAGGCCGGGATCACCTATTTGCGTACGGTTGCATGGTTTTCGCTACTCATCATAACCAATTTTGTCGCAATTGGAATCATTCGGGCGGTTGGCGATACCCACTACTCGATGATGGTAAATATTATTATCAATGGAATCAATGCCGTTTTGGCACCTCTGTTTATTTTCGGCTGGTTATCCTTTCCGCGGCTCGAAGTTAAGGGAGCCGGTATTGCTGTGGGTATCTCTCATACGGTAGGATTTATTGTGACGCTTTATCTGCTGCGTTCGAGAAAAGTACAGCTTTTTTTGTCTTTTCGGGAATTGACAACACCCAAATGGGAGAGTTTTAAAGAATTATTCAAGACCGGTTTGCCGACAACCATAGAACAGCTGGCCTGGGCATTAGGGCAGCTGATTGTAACCGGATATGCTGCCGGAATTTATGTGGTTGTGTTATCAACCCACCAGGTTTTTGTCCGGATTCAGGCCGTTCTTTCCATGGTTTACATGGGATTTGGTCTGGCAGCGATGAGTATCATGGGAAAAAATTTGGGAGCATCCCAAAACGCATTGGCCTACCGTATGGCGAGAATGACCCATATTATCACAGGTATTTTTGTAGGTATTATTGTGATTTTGATGATCGTATTTTCCAAGGGGCTCATACAAATTTTTACCGCAGATCCTGAAACTGTTGCTCTGGGGCAGAAGGCCATATGGGTTTTTGCCCTGGCGCAGATACCAAAATCCCTTAACAATGTTTTATCCGGCAACATGCGTGGCACCGGAGATCTCAAATGGCTGATGTGGACCACCATTATTTTCGTTCTCGTCTTTGAGGTTGGATTGAACTATATCTCCGCCTTTATACTTGGATTTGGTCTCTATGGTATTTGGGGCGTACAAACGCTTGATGAATCTCTTCGGACCACATTGAATTATGTTCGTTTTCGGCGGGGAAAATGGAGATTTACCGATGCTTGAGCTGGATTTGAATCGAAATTTTATTACCTTCGAGGGCATTGATTTCTCCGGAAAATCCACTCAGGCTGTCAGGCTCTATAACCGTCTTGCCAAAAAGTGTGCCTGTTTATTGCTACGTGATCCGGGAGCGACACGGATTTCCGAGCGAATCAGATCGATTTTGCTGGATAACAGCCATACAGAAATGGGCCATTGGACCGAACTGTTGCTCTATGAGGCGGCACGGGCACAGATGGTTGAAGAGACGATCTTGCCGGCGCTTAAAAATGGCCGGATCGTAATCTGCGATCGTTTTTATGATTCCACAACCGCTTATCAGGGGTATGGGCGGGGATTGGATATGCAATTTGTTGGATATGTGAATCAAATCGGCTCTTGCCGGCTGACCCCGGCGAAAACGTTCTTATTTGATGTGGAACCTAGAGTCGTGCGCGCGCGTAAAGAAAAAAGCAATAGAGAGGAAGACAGACTTGAAGCCGAAGGTATTGAGTTTCTGGAGCGCGTCCGCGCAGGATATCTGTCGATCGCTAAAGAGAATCCGGATCGATTTTTCCTCCTCGATGGCGGACGCTCTGTTTCGGAACTAGAGGATAAAATATGGAATATAATATCACATTATTTGTTTTAAGAGGGTACTATGAATAAGGTAAAGAAATATTATGTAATTGCCATATTGGGCATCGTGATCAGCATTGCAGCCGGTTTTTTCTCACAGCTTCAGGGAGATTCTGCAAAGGATCGCTATTTTGAGGTTAGCCAGAACATCAAACTGTTCGGACGCATTTATAAAGCTGTAACCGATCGCTATATTGAAGAAATTGATGCTGAAAAGTTTATTCGGGCCGGCATCGATGGTATGCTCGATGAATTGGATCCCTATTCCGTCTATCTGGAGAAAGAGGGAAGCGATGAAATTCGATTAATGACACGGGGAAAATACTATGGCGTTGGTATGCGCATCGTCATACGCAATGGCTGGGCCACAGTTGCGGAGCAACCATTCCCCAACAGTCCAGCCGCCCGCGCCGGTATCCGTGAGGGAGATCAAATCATTGAAGTTGATGGTGAAAGCACCAGGAATTTAACCCTGTCAGAAACCGCTTCCAGATTACGCGGAACCGAGAAAGGCAGTGAAGTGCAGGTTAAGATCAGACGCGTTGGTGAAGACGAACCGTTGCTTTTCACCTTAATTCGCGACGAAATCGTTATTACTGAAATCGAATATTCCGGTTTCGTCGAGCCCGGTATCGGGCTGATTAAGCTATCCCGTTTTAATCGCGGAGCCGGCGATCAGGTTGGTAAGGCAATTACGTCGTTGAAGGAGCAGGGCATGCAAGGGCTGATTCTGGATTTGCGGGGTAATCCCGGCGGCCTGCTCGACATTGCAGTAGAAGTTGCCGATCATTTTGTGCCGAAAGGAGAGCTGATCGTTTATAAAAAGGGACGTTTTGATAATTCCAAACAAGAGTATTATTCTCGTCACGAATCGACATGGGGAGAACAGCCTCTGGTTATACTGGTGAATGAGCTCAGCGCTTCAGCATCGGAAATTGTCGCCGGAGCGATGCAGGACCTCGATCGCGCTATCATTATCGGATCCAAGACCTACGGTAAAGGGTTGGTGCAAACCGTAGTCCCCCTCGATCGACGCGGTGAAAAACAGCTTAAAATCACCACGGATGCCTATTTTATCCCATCCGGGCGATTGATTCAGCGCGGTGACGTTTTTAAAAGCGGTCCCCAGTCCGTTTTTCTTGACGAGCCGGAGAAAAAAGAGGATAAAATTGACGATCTGGTGGAAGGCGATGAAAAACGTTTTTATACGGAAAACGGGCGAACCGTCTATGGTCACGGCGGCATCACGCCGGACATTAAACAGGAGAATTTCAAGCTCAATCGCTATGAAATAGAACTCATTCGCAAATCTATGTTTTTTAATTTCAGTTTGAAATATGCTGCAGAACATCCGGATTTATCGAGAGACTTTGAGGTGAATGATCAGGTGCTAGACAGCTTTGCTTTATTTTTGCAAGAAAAGGAATTCGATTACAAGCCGAACGGATATGAGGCTGTTGAGGAACTCAAACGCGTGTCCAGAGAAGATGGATATTATGATATTATTACCGATCAGGTTGAGGCGCTTGATAAACAGTTTGATGATGTAAAGGAAAAACAAAAGCAGAAATCGCAGGAGCATCTCAAACTTTTTCTCAAACGTGAAATTCTTGGCAAAGCATTCGGCAAAGATGCTTATTACAGCGCTACCTTTAAAGCTGATTCTACGCTCATTACTGCGGTGAATGTTCTCGAGGATTTACAGAGATACGATGAAATGCTGCACAATGGTGGTAAGATACGGTAGTATTATTGCAGCAGGCTTAATTAATTTGACTTTAAAAATAGTTTTATTTATATTATAGACTTTTAAATGCGAAAACTTTTACGATAAAGGAGGTAAAATGGAGAAATACGTCTATACCTTTGGTGATGGCAAAGCTGAAGGCAGTGCGGACATGAAGAATTTACTCGGCGGCAAGGGTGCCAACCTGGCCGAGATGAATCGTATCGGTGTTCCCGTGCCCCCGGGCTTTACGATTTCTACTGAAGCGTGTACCATATATAATGAGCAAGGGAAGGAAAAGGCATTTGATTTGATTAAGAGTGAGATTGAAGAGGGTATCAGGCATATCGAAAAGATAATGGGAACCAAATTCGGCGATCGCGAAAATCCCTGTCTGGTCTCGGTACGCTCGGGAGCCCGCGTTTCCATGCCCGGTATGATGGATACCGTTTTGAATCTGGGTCTGAATGACAATGCTGTCGAAGGATTGGCCGAAAAAACCGGTAATGAAAGATTCGCATGGGATTCTTACCGTCGTTTCGTACAAATGTACGGCGATGTTGTTATGGGCATGAAACCGGAAAGCAAAGAGGATATCGATCCCTTTGAAGAGATTATCGAAGGGTTAAAAGAGAAAAAAAGTGTCGAAAACGACACTGAACTGAGCACTGAGGATTTGAAGGAGCTTGTTTCCCGTTTTAAACAAGCCGTAAAAAGAGTTACCGGCAAAGCGTTTCCTCAGGACCCCTGGGAACAGCTTTGGGGTTCTATTGCTGCTGTTTTCGGCAGCTGGAGCAATGAGCGTGCAATCGTCTATCGTAAGTTGAATGGTATCCCCGGTGAGTGGGGAACTGCAGTGAATGTGCAAGCCATGGTGTATGGTAATATGGGTGAACACTCTGCTACCGGAGTGGCTTTCACCCGTGATGCCGCAACCGGTGAAGATTTGTTCAATGGAGAATACCTCATCAATGCACAGGGTGAAGATGTGGTTGCCGGTGTTAGGACACCACAACAGATTACCGCCGAGGGTTCTCGTCGCTGGGCTGAATCTGCTGAAGTTTCTGAAGAAGAGCGAAAGTCAAAGTATCCCTCACTCGAAGAAGCGATGCCCGGCGTTTATAAAGAGCTGGATGAAATACAACAAAAACTGGAAGATCATTACAATGATATGCAGGATCTTGAATTCACCATACAGGAAGGTAAATTATGGCTCCTGCAGACCCGAAGCGGCAAACGCACCGGTGCAGCGATGTTGCGAATCGCTATGGAGATGCTCGATGAGGGTAAGGTCGATGAAAAATCGGCACTGATGCAATTTGATGCCAAGCGGTTGGATGAACTTTTGCACCCAGTTTTTGATAGTGATGCACTGGAATCGGCAGAAATGATTGCAAAGGGATTGCCTGCGTCACCCGGCGCAGCGACCGGAAGAATTGTTTTCTTTGCCGATGAGGCGGAAGAGTGGAAGGCAAAGGGTGAAGAGGTCATTCTCGTTAGAATCGAAACCAGTCCTGAAGACCTTGCCGGTATGAATGCCGCCAATGGTATTCTTACTGCGCGCGGCGGTATGACTTCACATGCTGCAGTTGTTGCCCGCGGAATGGGTAAATGCTGCGTTTCAGGTGTTGGCGCCATCAAAATCAATTACCGCAACCGCTCGTTTACTGTTGATGGTAAAACCTTTAAGGAAGGGGACTGGATTTCGTTAAATGGTTCGATCGGTGCGATCTATGAAGGCAAAATCAGCACCAAAGATCCTGAACTTTCCGGTCATTTTGCCCAATTGATGGAATTATGCGATAAATATACAAAAATGCATGTTCGTACCAATGCGGACACCCCCAATGACTCGACTGTGGCGAGAAATTTTGGCGCAAAGGGTATAGGCCTCTGCCGTACCGAGCACATGTTTTTCGAAGGTGATCGCATCAAGGCGGTTCGGGAAATGATCCTTGCCAACGATGAGGAAGGTCGTCGCAAGGCATTGGCCAAACTGTTACCGATGCAGCGCGAGGATTTTGAAGGTATTTTTAAGGCCATGGATGGATATCCCGTTACGATTCGGCTCCTGGACCCGCCGCTGCACGAGTTCGTTCCTCATGAAGAAGAAAACCAGGCTGACATGGCAAAGGAAATGGGCGTTTCTGCGGACGAGGTCAAACAAAAGGTGAACGATCTGGATGAATTTAATCCTATGCTCGGTCATCGCGGATGTCGACTCGGCAACACCTATCCCGAGATCACCGAAATGCAGGCAAGAGCGATCATCGAAGCTGCTCTTAATGTCAAGAAGGAAGGCGTTAAGGTCTTACCTGAAATTATGGTTCCGCTGATCGGCACAAAGGAAGAATTCGTCATGCAGGATGAAATCATTCGCACCACAGCCAAAGATATCTTTCAGGAACGGGGCGAGGAGTTGGAGTATCTCGTCGGCACCATGATCGAGATTCCACGAGCTGCGCTTACTGCTGATCAGATTGCCGAATCGGCGGAGTTTTTCTCTTTTGGAACCAATGATTTGACCCAGATGACGTTTGGTTATTCGCGCGATGATGCCGGCAGCTTTTTGCCGATATACCTGGATAAAAACATCCTTAAAAACGATCCTTTTCAGGTTCTCGATCAGGTCGGTGTCGGACAATTGGTAGAAATGGGAACCCAAAAGGGTCGCAGCACGAGTCCAAATCTCAAAGTCGGGATTTGCGGCGAACATGGCGGCGAGCCCAGTTCGGTCAAGTTTTGCCACCGAGTGGGTATGAATTATGTTAGCTGTTCACCTTATCGCGTTCCGATTGCGCGATTGGCCGCTGCGCAGGCAGTTCTTGAAGAAGAGTAATGTTTGAAATCATAATCCTAACTGGAGCGCCTCTGCGGTCGGAGAGGCGCTCTTTTATTATCCGGTCATTAATCCTTTAGCGAAACAAACGACTTGACCCTCTACACAATGATACCGGCCCTGAATATTGGGATTGATAAAAATGAAACGCAACTATAGAATTTTTTGTGATTTTGATGGTACTATTGCCCTGAATGATGTCGGCAATATCGTTTTTACCACATTCGGAGATGCTGATCACTGGTGGAAGCTGGTTACAGATAGGCGACAGGGCAAATTTGATGCCCGGGAAATGTGGCGTCGTCAGGCGAAAATCAGCAGCATGAACCGCGATGATTTGAAAAAATTTGCCAAAACTCAAAAGCTTGACCCTTATTTTCCTGCTTTTGTCGATTTTTGCCGCGACCATGAATTTCCGATACACATTGTCAGCGATGGAATGGATGCTTATATCAAGCCTATTTTCGAACATCATGGTTTTTCCGACCTGGATGTGCGATCCAACCGGTTGTCTTTTAATGGCGGCAATCATTTAAAAGTTGATTTTCCTTATTATGAGCTGGGTTGTGGTTCCTGTGGCAACTGTAAGGGATATCATGTAAAAAGTGAAACCAAAACCGATGAAGTTTCTGTATATATCGGCGATGGATATTCGGATATATGCGGTGCTGTAGAATCGGATATTATTTTTGCCAAAAAAGATTTGTTAACTGTTTGCAAGGAGAAATTTATAGATTGTCATTCCTTTCAAACGTTTCAGGATGTTATTC
>CAZSOP010000192.1:0-7787 GCA_964608385.1 uncultured Cytophagia bacterium | reverse complement strand
TCTCTGGTCCTTTTTAGATCTGCTATGTACTCCTTACTATACGGTGCATCACCGACCATAACCAATTTTTTATCCGTGTTGACCTTTTCAAATGCCTTGACCACGCGATGGGCGTTATTCTCGGGTTCCAGGCGGCTCACATACAGTATATAATCACCGGGTTTTAATCCATAACAGTCCAGAATATGACGGCTGGCGATTTTTTCTTCCGGTGCTCCATAAGGTATATAAAAGGAGCTCTTGTTGAATTTGTTTTTATAATAACGCTGCACTTCTCTTGCATCGGAAACAATAGCGGTTGGTAAAAATGTTGCCAAAACTTCCGACACTTTATAGAACGCTTTACCGGCCCAATTCCATTTCTGGCGTTTCCATTCGAGCCCGTCCACATTCAGGATCACGGGTTTGCCGGTTAATCTCGGAATAAAGCAAAAAAGAGCGTTTGCGCTGTTACAAATAAAGACGATATCATATTTTTGGAAAAAACTATACAAGGTACAGATCAACGTATGCACGACCGTATCCAGATATTTGTGACTGATCGTCGGCAACAACTTGATATGGACATCTCTGTAGATTGGTTTGTCATGTTCAATGATATTGGAACGTCCATACACGGTTACCTCATGTCCGTGTCCGACAAGACGCGGAGCCATCTCTTCGATAAAGGTTTCAAATCCACCATAATTTGCCGGGATACCGCGGATACCCATGATTGCAATTTTCATATAGACTCTGGACCGTTTTTCATTGTGTTCGATTCTTCTTGATTCATTACCATTTTCGCTTTTGGTTTTCTGACGATTTTAACAAATTCCTGCAAAACAGGTGAAAAAAAGAGTATCAAAACCAACAAATAACTACCTATGGCCAACAATCCACCCAAAATCAAAGTCCATAAAGAAGAGAGGTAAAAAGAGGCGGACAAAAATCTGAATCCGGCGACCAAAACAGACATGATCAAAACAGCTGTTGCCGCAGGTATCAATGCGTACACATATTCATTACCGGAAACCCTGACCTGCCTGTTTGTTATCGTCTGAATTACCGGGAAGGTTAGCAAATAGAGTATGGTAAAAGCAGCAGCAACACCTGTAAGGCCAAAACGCGTTCCGAGGAAAACCGCTCCTAAAAGGACAATAAAATAGAATATATTCCATTTGAGCTCTATATCCGGACGTCCGCACGCCATTAAAACGGAGCCTTTAATGGTTCCAACGGATTTGAGCATACCCATAGGGATCAAAAGAACAAGGGGCAACTGAGCCGGCATCCATTTTTCACCAACGAATAAAAGTATGATCTCTTTTGAGAATAATCCGATGCTGGCCAATAGAGGAAAAGTAATAATGGATATCATCGTGGTCGCCTTTAAAAATCCCTTCTTGAATTTAACAAGATCGGCTTGCAGAGATGAAAATGCCGGAAAAACCACCTTGGAAACGATTCCCGAAAGCCTGGTAATGGGAATTTTAATCATATACATCGCCCAGCTATAATATCCAAGCAGAGTAACGCCGAGAATACGGCCAATGATGGTGATATCCGTATTGCTGATGACATAAGTCGCGACGTCATTTCCCAACACCTGTGCACTAAAACGGAACAGCTCTTTAAATTCCCGCCAGGAAAAATGCAATCCCGGCTTCCAGGGACAAAATATCCACAATAGCGGAATCGTCATAATATCACGGCCAAGCATCAGGGCCACCAGACTCCAGACACCGGCTCCGATTAAGGCCAATACAACGGCAGCGATGGCACTGATCAGAACGGCAATCATCTCGATGATGGCCAGTTTTTTAAAGTCCATTGCCCTGGTCAGGAGCGATTTCTGTACGATTCCCAGAGCGCCTATAACAAATCCGCAGGCCATCACGCTTACCACTTTTTGAATAATCGCGCGCTTGAAAAAATATGCCATGGGAAAAGAAGCAAGATAAAACAGAGAAAAAATCAATATACCAAAAACAATCCCTCCCCAGAATACAGAGGATAGATAAGAATCCTTCAGGCTTGTCCGCTGAACAATGGCGGTTCCCAGTCCCCGATCATTTACCATGGTAACGGCCATGCCGACGATAGCAGCGATGCTGATAATTCCAAACGCATCTGCAGATAATAGTCTCGCCAGGATAATGGTGACACCAAAAAGTATCCCCTGCATACTCATTTTGGCAATCCCGGTCCAAAGGACACCGGAAACGGTTTTTTGTTTCAATGATACCATTATAAGCTCATCTCGGAAGGTTCATTTTTCCCGGCCGGCAGGGGCAACAGGTTCTCTTTCAATTTATATATTTCTACAGGATATCGTGAACCCGAAACAACAGCAACTTTATTATACTGTTCAGGTAGCCGTTGTTGCAGGAATTTCATATAGCGTCTGAATTTTCGTTCTGTATAACCATCAAAAATCAAAAAAACAGGTGGATCATTGTTAAAATCATTCTCAAAATCGGTATCTTTTTTCTTTAAAAATTCAGTAGGGTGCGCTACGTTTTGCCAGGCAACGAATCCTGATTCAAATGTCCATATCATGCCGCCGCTCAGTATGTCATCAGAAGGTGAACCATGGGATTTCAAACACGCCACAGTCTGCCTGACGGAATAAGGAGACCAAACGGATTCGTATCTCGGTCCGATGAGGTGACCGCAATATAGAGCAGTAACCAAAAAAGCAGAGACGATCACATAATTGGCGGCAAACAACCCCGGCCTCTGAACGCGTCTTTTCAAAAGATAGCGCAAAGCGATGTAGGTACAAAAAAGAATTACCGCAACAATGGCAATAATACCCATATGAAGGGTATACATTAAATAATATATAACCGTTGTAAACAGGACCACAATAACTGTGGTGAGGATATAGAGTCGTTTTTTCTTTTCCTGTCTCAGCCAGTAAAAAAGCAGAGCGGTAACAATAAAAGAAAATACAAAATATAAAAACAGTCCCGGATAAAACGCCCAAAACAAACGCTGCAAAATGTACAATGTGAAAAAAGAGCAAGTCAGAACAGCAGCACTGTAAAACGCCGGTTTTTTAAAATCAGCAAAGCCGTTCTTGATATATCGGGCCGCCAAAAGAAGCAAAGGCGGATAAGCCTCTACCATGTACTGAGTATAAAAACCGCGGTTGACCGACTGGAAAGCATAAAACAAAAGAACGGAAAAAAACCACAGGGTAAAGAAAAGTATACCCTTGTGCTGTTGAATCTGGAATTGATTCCTGCGTCTCCACCATCCGGCAATGGTAAACAGGGCGGCGACAATAACAAATAATGAAAAAAGGGTCGCATCTTTCCAGGACTCCATGGTGTAATCTATAGATTGATTTAATATTCGAAATCCCTCGGTATCGACAACCCGATATTCATCCGGCAGCCGGCCAAACAGATGGGCGAGCCGGTTATAGATCAAATTAAACGGATTAAGTTGAGTAAAAATCATTTTATCCAGGGGTAATTTTTTCAGGAAAAACGCACCAACAGAAACCAAAAGTCCGGCATATCCCAAAACGAAAAGAAAAAGCTGGCGAAGGGCGCCGCTTTTATTGATATCCCGCCGTAAAAGCTGAAAGATCAAAATGGCAAAGGGTAAATAGAGCGTCGTTTGACGGCTAAAATAAGCCATAGCTGCAAAAATCCCGGTAAGCAACATGGCGCCTGAGCGTAAAAACCGATCGCCAAAAGAATAGCTGAACAGATAAACCGCAACACAGACAAAGAAGATAGCCAGCGGCTCTGTTTTGACAATACCGCTCCAGATGAAGGGCAATGGAGCAAACCAGTACAGGGCAGCTGCGATGACACCCATCTTTTGATCGTAGAGTCTTTTGCTCAAAATATACAATATAAATCCCGTTGCCACCGAAACCAATACGGGTAAAAGACGGGCAAAAAGATAACTGTTTCCGAATACTTTTAGCAAACCGACAAGGGAAAAAAGATAGATCGGCTGTCGCGCACCATAATCGATAATCGGCATATAGCCCAAAATAAAAAGCCGGGCCGCCATTAAATGTGCCCCCTCATCCGGATTTATCCAGCGCAGATAGATCAAGAGCAACCGCATAAAGAGCGCAATAACCATCAATCCGAAAAGGATGTATCGCAGATGTTTTTTCTTTTTTTGAGATTCAATCACGACCGGATTTCCTCTTCTGGTTCAGCAGATGCCTATAGCTGACCAATTGAATACCCCTGTCGAGAATCCTCTTTAAGGTAAGATGATCCATCAACAATCGATATTCACTATATCTGCCTGTTTTATAATAACTGTCAAAAGCCGCTTTTGCGGATTTTGCCGGATGACACATCAGTTCGTTCATACCGGGTTTTAAATGGTTTAAAATATACTCCAGACTCGGCTTTTTTTCCTTTGCCCGCATCAATTCAAATCCCCAAAAGGCGTTTTCGGTTTTAAACCCGGTGTTGAAGAGTTTATGAAGAAAAGAAAAGAAAAACATGGTCCAGAGGGCTTTACGATTCCACAAAGGTGAAGTGATGGTACGGATGAATCTGATGCTCTGAGCACCGGCGACTCGGTTGAACATTTTATAAACTGCCGGAAGGCAATGCAGATGATGATGACTGTTTAAATGATCGATATTAAAACCCGAATCAAGAGTTTTCCCGAGCTGGGCCAGCAACTCGTTTTCCATCTCTGCCAGTGATATTCGGCCGGTTAAATATTTTAAAAGAAAAATGGATTTATCATAAAAACACCCATCATCATCAACCAGCGATGCAACGCTGTCGGGGGGTAGAACCGGTTTGCCGAAGGTAAAGACAGCGTGCAGGCCCACGGAAGCATTGCTGAGGCAACAAGGAGATACGGAATCAAATGCGGGGCCGTTCGCCAGTAGCGAAACACTTGTAATAACACCCCGGTGTATTCCTTCGATGATCGCCTGATTAATAGATTTTGACATGCCAAAGTCATCGGCATTTATCATCAAATATTTATTTTCTGTTTTCATTCAAACCATAAAGCGCTTGGATTTTGAATTGATACAGCTTGAAGAGTTGATCCATTTTTTCGCGGGCATCAAAGACCTGCTCAACCTTAGCTCGGGCCTGTGTGCCGATCCTCCCTCTTTTCGATGGAGAGTCCAGGAGCATTCGCATGTTTTCAAAAAGATCTTGATAATCACCCGGGGCTATTAAAAATCCCGTTTTTTGGTGTTCAATCAACTCAGGGATTGCGGAAACATTTGTAGAGATAACGGGTAATTTCATAGCCATCGCTTCTGCGATGACATTGGGAATGCCGTCGCGGTTACCACTCTCCTCCACCATACAAGGCAATGCGAACAGAGTTGCTCGCGCGTATTCATCTATAATTTGCGATGGCATAATCGCACCGGCAAGTTCTATAGAATCGACGAGCTTTTCCAGCTTGATGATCATTTCCAGCCGCGGACGCAGCGGGCCGTCACCGATGATTCTGCATTTAAATTCATAGCCTGCTTCTTTTAATAATTTACATGCCTGAATCAGTACCGGCAGGCCTTTTTTAGGGATCAGACGGCCGACAGCCAGGATAACGGAAGGTTCTTGACGTCTTTGTCTTTTTCGTGAAAATTTGTCCAGATCAATACCGTGATAAACGACATGAATATTATCCGTATCCAGGGATGTATAATGTTCCTGCAGGTAGGTCTTGTTGTATTTCGTACAGGTAATGATAAATTCAGCATTTTGGAATTTTTCTGTAAAATTTACCTGGGGAATAAAAACATCAAACGCATGCATGGTCATACTATAGGGTATATTCAACAAGCGCGAAACCAGCATGGTCACACTGGCGGCGGCATCGGCAAAATGAGCATGCAAGAGGTCATACGCTTGCCCCGTCATCCGATGCGCAACCGGCAAGGCCAGAATGAAATGCAACAACAGATCCTGCCGGTCTTCCGTGGTTTTGAATTTCGGCCAAAACACAAAACGACCGGTTGTTTGCCGATGTTTTAGACAAAACAAGAGGCTTTTCAAGTAACGACGCGGGTAGTGAAACAAAAAAAACGAATGAGCCCTGATCACGGGACCAATGCGAAAAGCGTCGGTTAAATATTTTGTTGTTCTGCTTATTTCTTTCAGTTCCAGATTTTCCTTGTCTTCGGTGGGGACAAAAAGAGACCATATGTGGATATCCAATCCACGTTTTCGTAAACCGATTACTTCGTTTACAATAAACGTTTCCGAAAGGGTCGGAAAAGCATTCATGATAAAAGCTATTCGTTTCTTGTGTATGGTCATAAAAACAACTCATCCATTCTTTATATAGTCGGAATAACGCTGTCTGTAAAACTCGACGGTTTTATTTACGCCGGTTTTCAGGTCGGTTTTAGCGCGCCAACCGGTGTATCTGAATAGTTTTTCACACGAAACCACAAACTTTTTGATATCTATGGACTCTCGTTCACCGGGAAAAGGAACATGAACATAGGATCCTCTTCCCACTGCCTTGATCACTGTTTTAACCATATCGAGGAAAACGGTTTGAACCTCGGAACCGACGAAAAAAATCTGTTGATTTGCCTTTTCATTCACGGCGACCCGGATAAAGGCATCCACCACATCATCGATGTAGACGTAATCCCGGGTTTGTTGTCCATCGCCATATACGGTAATCGGTTTCTCCTGCATGGCGTTGCCAATAAACCAGTTAAGAATGCCATAAAAGCCATGGTGCATTTGACAGCGCGGTCCATAAACATTATTTAGTCGCAAGGAAACCGCTCCAAATTTATAAATATGACTAAATAATAACAAATACTTTTCTGCAGCGAGTTTGTTGATTCCATATACATCTGTCGGCAGGGTAGGATGTTTTTCATCAACCGGTAGATATTGCGGTTCTCCGATTTGACCCCGGCTGCCGGCATAAACAACTTTTGCGCCATGTTTAGCACAGGCATGGCAAATATTCAGGGTTCCAAAACAATTAATCCGAGTATCGAGTTCCGGACTTTGCATGGAAATTTCGCGTCCGACCTGAGCGGCAAGATGGAAAACAATATCTTTTCCTTTGACATGCTTTTCCACCATCTCCCTGTCGCGCACGTCTGCGGTTACGATTCTGACATCATCTTTGATTTCCCGAATGTTTGCATCGTTCCATCCATAGGGTTCAAGTCTGGCATCGAACAGCGTCACCCGCGCATCTTGCTGAAGCAGCTGATGAGCCAGGTTGCTGCCGATAAAGCCGAGCCCTCCTGTGATCAAAATCTCCTTGTTTTTTAAACCAGTCCGGTCGTTCAATTTAATCCTCCCAGGTTTGTACAAGCCGTTTAAGCGATTCTCCCAATTGGTCGATGGTACAATATTGGCGAAAGACGTTATAGCCATTTTCGGCGATCCGTTCTCTCAAACCGGCATTTTTCTTGAGATGTAGAATAGCATCAGCCAAAGCTCCGGCATTGGCCCGTTCAACGAGATAAACGCTTTCCTCATGCCTCAAGAGCTCCTGAACCGGTTCATTTCGACCGGTGATCAGAGGTTTTTTCATAGCAATCGATTCGATAACTTTGTTCGTGGTCACCCTCAGCATGCGGTCATTACCGCCGAATATACCGAGACAAATATCCGCTTTTGCCATCAATGTTCTCAATTCTTCATAGGGAACCGGGTCGATAAACCGGATGTTTTGCACGCCCAACTCTTTTGCCAGAGCAAAATCTCGCTCAAACGTAATTCCACGTCCGACAATCTGAAAATTAATATTTTCGTGTCGTAAAAAATGTGCCGCCCGGATAATATACTCAACACCGTGAAAGGGGGCAT
>CAZSOP010000191.1:0-7829 GCA_964608385.1 uncultured Cytophagia bacterium | reverse complement strand
TATTTCTTTTTGGAGAATTTCATGTTTAATAAAATATTGGTTCTGGTTTTTCTGGGATTGCTGGTAAACATCCTCAATGCCCAATTGATCATTAAAAATTCTAGCGATACCGAGTTAATGCGAGTAACGAACACCGGCCTGGTCGGTATTGGTACCAACACAATGCGACCATTCGCGACTATTTTGATCCCAACACAGACAGCCAAAACCTCGCCAGCGTCCTGAACAATGGCAATGCAGCCAACCAGGACATTAATATGAGTGGATATGAACTCGCTCTCAACGGTGGTTGGGTATCAGGTGACGGGGCACATGAGGGGGTATATGTCGACAATGCGGGTAATGTTGGCATTGGCACCTCGACGCCTCAGGAAAAGTTTCAGGTGAGCGGCGGAGCGGCGCGTCTGGACTATTTGACGTTCGATCCCTCCTACAACCATATGGTCTGGAACGCCGAACGCAGTGGCTCAAACTGGGTGTATATCGGTAATACATTTGCATCCATGATCAAGCAGGGTGAGGCAAACGGCGGAATCATTGTAAAAGTTGCCGGGACCGGAAGCGCCGGAAGTGCTATTTCTTTTTCCGATGTCATGCACATCGATTCAAATGCCCGGATTGGTATCGGCGTCCTCAATCCGGATTAGAAATTGCATGTTGATGGCCATACCGGAAAAACCACTGCCGGAGGGGATTGGGATCACTATTCTGATGAACGGTTGAAGAAAAATATTTCCTCTATTGAAAACGCACTGGAAACAGTGGTACAACTGCGGGGCGTTCGCTATCAGTGGAAAGAGCCCCAAAAACATGGCGGAGAAAACGGAACCTATATGGGATTTGTCGCCCAGGAAGCGGAAGAGGTCATTCCGGAGTGGGTGAGTGAAAGACCGGACGGTTATAAGAGCATGAATGAAATTGGATTCAACGCCCTGATGACCGAAGCGATAAAGGATATTGTGAAAAGGATCGAAGAGCTGGAGAAAAAGATCCAGTAAAAAAAAAGCATCTATTTCCCGGCCAGAGGCTTTCGCCTGGACATTCAGCCGTAATTATCTTATATTCCTTTTAAAAAAAACGAGGATAATGATGCATCCCTATCGCCTGGCCTGCGGACATTTTAAACCGAGAGCCGGAGAGAAACAGCACAATACCGCGCGTATGATCGAACTGGCTGAAGAGGCCGCGTATCACCGCTGTAATCTCATTCTTTTTCCAGAGTTGATTACCACCGCTTATCTGCCGTCGAAGGAGTTAAAACCTCTGGCCGAACCCCTCAATGGTAACACCATACAAATTCTGAGCAACGCCGCGCAGACCTTAAAGATATTCATGGCATTCGGATTCGCAGAGCTCGATGCGGAAAAAAATTACCGTTATAACAGCCTGGTGGTGTTGGACCAAAAAGGCGAGCTTGCCGGCCTCTATCGAAAAACCCATCTCTGGAACACTGAAAAAAAATGGGCAGAGCCCGGCTCTGAAGTCTCAGCTTTTGATCTAGATGGTATTCGCTGCTGTGGCTGGATTTGCTATGACACCCGTTTTCCGGAAATCGCCAGACTCGGTGCCCTGTTCGGCGCAGAGCTGGGATTGGTACCCACAGCATGGCTGGGACCGCCGGAAGAGTGGGAACTGGCACTGCGGGCAAGAGCCCTGGACAATACCATGTTCGTCGCCGGTGCTGATTTGATCAGCACATTGCCCAAATGCGAATGTCATGGCCTCAGCATGATCGTTGATCCCAAAGGACGAATCCTTGCCCGCGCCAAAGGCGACAAACAAGGCATCATCTACGCAGACCTCGATCCCGGAATTCTGCAAAAACAAAAAAAACGCGTTCCCTTGCTTCAGGACAGACGCACCGATCTGTTTGATTTGCTGGCCCGGGCCTAGTTGCCAGAGCCTGATGCATTGGATTGTCGCCGTTTTTGCCGTTCCCGAATTCTTATCCACAATTTGGGGTCTGATAAAAACATCGCCAATCCAATCAGAAACAACAAGACACTGATGGTAATATTCACCCATATCTTTGTTCTCGCTTCCGGTGCGATCAATATCAACAACGACATCAGCGAAAAGGCCATGGCAATGCCGCCCACCAACGGAAAAATCGTAATCTCTTCTTTTCCCTTTAGCACTTCTTTCTCAACATCCACAGGGGTTGCCATCTTTTTGAAAAACGCCTCTACAGAACTATTGTCTGTATAAAAATCTCTTGATGCCAGCCAGGCCGACATGTAGGCCAAAGCGATAAGAGCCAAAACAGATAGAACCGCCCAGAATTGCACCAGCATATAAAAGGGATAACCGCGACTCTCGAAAAACCGGGCAAAGGAGAGATTTGGATTTAAATCCATGGTCATAAAATAAACAAAAACAATACCGCCAAACAAAAGCGAGTAACCCAGAGCCAAGAATTTGCTCTTGTAATAGGCCCGGCCGAGAAAACGCGAACTCAGAATAAACAAACAGGTGATGACAATGGTGATGAGGTACTGTTCGCCAATCGAATAATGTAATACAAACCTGGCCACGGACGCTGTCAATGTGCCGGCGAGTATGGATGAAAACGCCGACCAGCGCGATATTCCCTTGACAATGAGTCCGAGAAAAAGCGGAATGGCAATAGGAACACCGGTTAAGGCAAAGAATATATTGCTAAAGGTAAAGACCCCATAATCGCTGTGAATGATGGTCAGGGCCATGACCACAGCCACAATAGCCAAAAAGACAATGGTAATACGTCCAACCCGCATGACTTCCTTTTCAGAAGCCGACGGTTTGAAAATATTTTTATAAAGGTCGATGGATATAATCGAAGAAACCGTGTTCCAGACACTATCGAGTGCAGACATGGATGCCGCCATCATGGCGGACAAAAAGATTCCCACCACCCCCAGCGGCATATAGCGCATAACCACGGCAATATAGATATTTTCATCGGGTTTGGTAATGTCGGAAAAGTAGGGCAGAGAACCAATTTCAGGCCACAGAACTTTACCAATCAGAGGTGGTATACCGAACATCAGCGGCCCGGTAAGCCACAAAAGGGTCGCTGTCCAGCCGACCTTGCGGGCTGCTTTTTCATCCTTGACGCTGTAATATCGCTGTGCCTTATCTCCGATAGCAGCACCGAAAACATGCGACGTCAGGACGCCGATGAGATACCAGTGCGTATAACTGGTTTTTCCCCGAATCACATGGTGGAACTCCAGTTTGGGGACACTGTGTAAAAAGTCCGGCAGTGACCCCACATCACCGGATAAAAAAGCAGCCGCCAGGACCACCGCACAAACAACGATCAAGATCAAAAATTGAACCACATCGGTAACGCACACCGCCCACAAACCTCCGGAAAAGGTATAGATCAAAACCAGAATACCGAACACCACGATCATGATATCGATTGCAGCCATGGAACCGGGAAAAAGGGTCGGCGCGGATATCTTGCTCAATGAGGCCAAATGATGGGCCGGCCAATACATCAGGCTCAGAGCCATCATAATGCTCAGCAACAGCTGGGTGGTGCGATTAAATCGTCCCTTGATGTATTCGACCGGGGATGAAATACGGCTACGCCGCCAGGGTCTTGCTGTGAACAAGAACCCGAAAAAGAACGACAGCGGTTGTGAAACCAGATATAAAATGCCAAACCAGCCGGTATTATAGATAAAACTCGCCGCCCCGGTAAACATCCAGGCGGAAAAGCCGGTCATATAGAGAGAAACACCGGCGGCCCACCAGGGAATCATATTGCCGCCGACGAAAAAATCCTTGCTTCCTTTCATGAATTTGGAAAAATAGACCCCAAGCCCGACAATCATAAGCAGATAGAAAATAATGGCAATGTAATCTACTATTGAAACGCCCATGCGTACCTCCGGTTGTTAAAAATCGTGTATCAATCCTTCCATTGCATCCCGAACCCATTCTTCCTGAATGATCTGATTTCTGAAAAACCGGACCATTCCAAAACGACTCTGCCAGTAAATCTCGGTATTTCCGATGACAAAAGGCTTTTTTTGAGGAGACAAATCACAATAAGATGAAAAAATATAATCCGTAAACTCTCCAACCTCAACCTTCAACACAACCGCCCAGTCCTTTCGTTCGGAAACATAGATTTTTTTAACATTCTGAACCGCGACTTTTAAAGAAACCGGCTCGTAAATTCCGATAAATTCACTTCGTACCGGGTTCCCATTGCGGCGGATAAAGAGAGAATGCGATTTTTTGCCGCGTTCTTCACGGGTGCGGTGACCCGGTATTAACGCACGGTACACGGTACAATTCTTCTGTGCCGGAAAATGGCAAAGCAGCGAAATACCATCATCCCACAGCCACTCAGCTTTCCAGCCTGAATCCGTCACCGCGCTCTGAACCGAATCCAACTCGGTATAGGCATAGTCATTTCCTGAAAATGTTGCTCCCGGTTTGAGCATCAAATCGGTTTGCAGATGATCGCCCCCTCCATGAATTGCCCAATCATGACTATTGCCGCCATCGGCGCGAAAGATGTCAACAGCATAACAACGGCTATCATCAATAGCGATCAAAGCAATTTGACGAATAAAGGGTTCACAAATCATCCGGTAAGAATCCCAGGATTCCGCCTCAGCAGCCGACAATGCTTTTCCGTGATAAATAAAGTTTGCCACACCATTGGGGGCGCGTTGATTGTTGGTGTCCACGACAAGGGTATTATGAGACAGGGATGCCGTGTACCATGTCGTTCTCAAACGGCTGCCGAATGTCGGATATCCCAGATCGAGCAGCATCTCCCGCCCGTTTGAATACAATATGGTACTCAGAGCATCATAGTGCGAATGCGTGTTGGCATACTTGTGATGGTGCAATGTAAAAACGGTTTGGTCGCTGTAATATCCATGGCGCAGCATTGATAAAGCCATACCGCGGATATCCCGGCTTTTATGCGGTATATCCGCACGTGTCGCCAGCTCCCGTACCGCATTTTCTATATTGGGATCTCTGTGAAAGAGAGAATAGACACTGCCACAGGACAACAGGTCGCCGTTGTAATATTCATCCAAAAGCGCCAGCCATTTTTTTTTACCCGTCCAGTTATACATCGCTTGCAAATAATCGCCCCCCGGTTTTTGCCGACCCGGGAGTCATTTATTGCCGGCAGGGTACCATCCGGCAAACGCATATCGAATAATATGGAAAAGATTTCGTTAAACTTGTCTATCTCCTTCAAATTGATATTATCATAACGATCCAGCGACATATAGTCGGGAGGATCGCTGTATCCATGCAATATCTTCGGTGTTTCGTGCAATGCAGAGATGGCCATTTCATGGTATGCCGGCGTACGCTCGTGCCAGGAGCCATCCAAATAAAAAAGTTTATCAATAAACACCTGAAATCCATCGCGTGGATTCATGACCCAATCGATAAACTGGTGTTCCCGCAAAATCCTTCCGATCATGGCAACACCGGCATAACGAAAAGCGATATCATTGGATATCCCCTGGAACGGACGCACCTCTATCAGAAATCCTCCCCCCTTGCGAAACAGCTCGTTTTCGATAAAGAGCTTATCCCGCCTCGACAACGTTTCGCTATGATAAATGGCGTCGTACGACATCGCGCAATGTTTAAGCACGGTGGCGTCTTTCATGTGCCAGAACGAAAGCTTGCCGGCCCATCCCCAAAAGGATAAAAAGCGAAAACAGCGCTTTAACCATTCTGCAACTCCTCCAGCCGAAAAATGTCTGCTGCATTCCTCCAGGCGATTTTTTGTCGCTCCTCTTTTGAAATCCGGGACAGATTTAATTTCATTATTGCAGAACGCGTATACAAAAATGGCGTGTGTGAGCCAAAAAGCAAGCGCTCAGCGGGCAGGGTTTTATTCAGCGTGCTTGGGGTGTCCATGTGTTCGCAAAAAGAGATATCCGCATAGATATTATCGCTGTTTTGTAACAGTTGATGTACCTCCTGAATATAAGCGTTTAGGCAGACAATCACATGATGCGGATAGAGAGTGGCCAATTGCAATATATCGTCAACCGCCACACCGGCAACGCGCATATGCGGATACTGATTCCTTTCATCATCGACGCGCATCTGGATAATCAGAGGCAATGTAAGCGATTCCAGAAAAAGAATCAAATCACGAATCTGACTCCCGGCCAAAGCATAGGTGTGATAATTTGGAAAAACCTTCACTCCTCTGAGCCCGGGTAAAAATCCGGAAAGGCGCTGTTCCCAGCCGGGCATGGATGGATCCACAACCGGTAGAAAAACAAATCTCCTGTCGGTTTGACACTTTTTTTGCAGGTTTTGATTGTAAAAAGGATCGGAATTCAATATAGCCTCGACCGCTGTAATCACTGCCAGCGATATGCCCTCAGCGTCAAGTGCTGCCGACAACGCCTGCAGATCATAATATGGAAACCGTTGAAACGGCCAGTTGCCGATCGATACATTGACATCAACAATTTTCATAAAATTTCCAGTTTATTGAATATTTATCTGTAAAAAACATCTTCCGGCAATAGAATTCTCTTTGCAGTGGAATATAAAATTTTTTCCCTCTCCTCGTCAGTGATGTTTGCACCGTAAATGCGTCCAAGCTGGGCGGAAAAATCACGATAATGAGCATCAGACCCGTAAAGAATACGATCAGCACCCAAATAGTCAACAGCGAATTCAATTGCACCCGAAAAAGGCTGTGCGCCAGAGGTGTCCACGTATACATTTTTCAATTTTTGAATATCAAAAACGCCCCTGATGCCGACTGCAGTCAGGTGAGCCATAATAATTGTAACATCCGGAAACCGGGCTGCCAGATAAGCGATATCGGCCGGGTCCGATTCAGCCGGATTTATTTTCTCCGTTTTATACCAGCTATGATGCAAAACCGGAACATTTAGATCGGACGCGGTTTGCATCAGGGGTGTCAATCTGTCATCGCGACAATTAACACTGGCTTCGAGCTTGATTCCAATCAAACCCGCTTTTTTACAGCGTTTTATTTCTTCTTCCATAAATACAGGTGGATGTTCAGGAGATAAAAAACAAAATCCATAGAGTTTTTCGGGATATCTCTTGATCAGATCGATACTGTGGTTATTGATCTGTTTGATCTGATCCGGTGAAGGGAAAAATCCGAATTGAAGCACATCGCCTAAAATCACCAGACGGTCGATTTGACAGTGTTCAGAAAAATCCAAAATGGCTTTGATCGAAGGCTTTTCATTTATTCTGGCATGTATGTGAGAATCAATTATTTTCATGTATACCTCGAACCCGCCTGGTTAACGAAATCATTTTATGATATTCTCGTCCCCACTCACCACTTTAAACTCTTTTCCTTTAAATATGATTTCAACCAGAGGATAGTTTGGGTTTAATTCAATCTCGTTCTTACTTGTTCTGACGTAGGAACCATTGCAAATGACCACACGCTCCAGGCTCTGATCCTTGTTTTTGCGGCCCCAGAACAGTTCTGCATCGGTTTCAAACTCTTCAAAGCACAGCACAGAAGCGTCTCCAAAAGCCGGTGAATCTCCTGCCGCATTTTGCACATCCATGGCCGCAATATAATCCTTGCTGCCGTCTTTGAACTCAACCACAACCGCGACATTCATTCCACCATAGGGGGTACCGTCAGCAGTGAGCAGAGGCAACCGCCTGGCTGTTTTTATGACGGACTCACCCCTGTAGGGTTCGATAATGCCGGTAAACGCCGACTTTAGTGGCGGGGGTTTGGGTTTTTGGCGGATAAACAAAACCCGAACAATGGGCTCTCCCCCCTTTAATTCAAAATCCACCCCCGGCTTTGCTTTCGCCCCCCCGGCGGGCGG
>CAZSOP010000190.1:0-7849 GCA_964608385.1 uncultured Cytophagia bacterium | reverse complement strand
AACATTCCCGGGGAAAAGGAATTCATCGGCAAAGGAGTATCTTATTGCGCAACTTGCGACGGATTTTTCTTTACCGATAAACATGTTGTCGTGGTTGGTGGCGGAAACAGCGCGCTGGATGAAGGTATCTTTTTAACCAGGCACGCAGCCAAAGTAACCATCATTCATCGACGCGACCGGCTCCGGGCCGATGCAATCTTGCAGGAACGAGCTTTTGAAAACAAAAAAATCGAATTTATCTGGGATACCGTGGTCGAAAAAATAATGGGAGAGCAAGCGGTAGAAAAACTCGAATTGAAAAACATAAAGTCCGGTAAAATCAGCCATCTGGACATCGATGGAATTTTTATCTTTATTGGCCATAAACCCAATGTCGATCTATTTCGGGGCCAGGTAGAGCTGGATGAAAACGATAATATTACTACGGATCGTCGAACCCGGACAAATATACCCGGTGTATATGCATGCGGCGATGTTCAGGATTCCATTTATCGTCAAGCCATCACCGCCGCAGGCTCGGGATGTCAGTCAGGTATGGAGGCAGAGAGATATATAGCTGAAATAGAGGGTAAAGCGTATCCGGGAAAATAAGCGGTCTTTTTATTTTTCGCCATTTTGTCCATAACGTCAATATTTATTCTTATAACAAGTTGTATCTCTGTTTCGTCGAAGAGATCTAGGATTTAAAACATTGACATTTAATCAAAAATCTACTAAGTTATAAATTATAATTAAATGTCCCCGGCATCCTCTGTTTTATCGCACCAAAACAAATCAAAAAGGAGCTTAAATCATGTCCGACCTGGTCGCCCCGCATGGAGGTAAACTAAAACCATTATTGGTTGAAGGCGAAGAAAAAAAAGCACTGATCAATAAAGCGAAAACTCTGAAATCCGTACGTCTGACATCGCGAGAAACATCCGATTTGATCATGCTGGCAATAGGCGCTTTTAGTCCACTCGAAGGCTTTATGGGCCCGGAAGATTATAAAAACGTTGTTGAACATATGCACTTGCAGGACGGAACGCTATGGCCCATCCCTATAACTCTGTCAGCCTCCAAAAATGAAACAGAGGGGCTAAAAAAGGGCAACCAAATAGCTCTGATTGATGACGAAACAGATGAAATCATGGGGGTTTTGACCATTCATGATATTTATGCCTACGACAAAGAAAAAGAAGCCAGATATGTCTTTCGAACCACAGATCAGGATCACCCGGGTGTAGCAAAAATTTATGCACAAAAAAAATATTATATATCAGGCGCTGTACAATGCCTGAGTGAAGGCCCGTATCCGGAAATCTACGGTAACTATTATGCCCGTCCCCAGGAAACCCGTCGCCTTTTCAGTGAGCATAACTGGAAAACTGTCGCCGGATTTCAGACAAGAAATCCTATCCATCGCTCGCACGAATATTGTACAAAAATTGCTCTGGAGGTAAGCGATGGACTCCTTATTCATCCCCTGGTGGGAAAACTCAAACCCGGAGATATACCCGCTGATATCAGGATGAAATGTTATGAAATTTTGTTGGAACGATATTATCCTAAAAATCGGGTGGTGCTTAAAGTATATCCGATGGAAATGCGCTATGGCGGCCCCCGGGAAGCGGTTCTGCACGCTATCTTTAGACAAAATTACGGCTGTAGCCATTTGATTATCGGTCGGGATCATGCCGGTGTTGGAAATTATTACGGCCCCTTTGACGCCCAAACTATTTTTGATCAAGTTCCCTCCGATAAACTCGCCATTAAACCTTTGAAAATCGACTGGACGTTCTGGTGCTACAAGTGCGATGGTATGGCCTCCATGAAAACCTGTCCGCATGATAAAGAAGACCGGGTATTGATCAGTGGAACAAAGTTGCGAGAAATGCTGGCAAATGGAGAATCTATACCCAAGGAATTCAGCCGTCCCGAAGTTGTAAAAATACTTGTAGATTACTATCAGTCTAAAAATGAATAAACAAAATTGACAAAGGATATCAAATGACGGTACAAAAAGCGACCAACATTCACTGGCACGACGGTCAAATCACCAAAGCAAATCGACAACATCTATTACAGCAAAATGGAATTGTAATATGGTTTACCGGCCTCTCGGGATCGGGAAAATCGACACTTGCGCGTGCTTTGGAAGAGAAACTCTTTGAAAGAGGACATTTATGCTTTGTTTTAGACGGGGATAATGTTCGACATGGTCTGAATAAAAATTTGGGGTTTTCTCCTGAGGATCGCGAAGAAAACATACGTCGAATAGGCGAAGTGGCCAAATTGTTTGCCGACGCCGGCCTTATCGCCATGACCGCCTTTATTTCCCCCTACAGAAAAGATCGGGATCAAGCCCGCTCATTGTTAAACAAAGATGAATTCATTGAAATCTACGTCAAGGTTCCTCTGGATATAGCGGAACAACGGGATCCCAAAGGATTATATAAAAAAGCCCGTGCAGGCGAAATCAAAGAGTTCACCGGCGTTTCCGCCCCTTACGAGGAACCAACAAACGCTGAATTGATTCTCGATACCGGAGAACTTTTGCTGAATGAATGTGTCGAAAAAATTCTAGAGTATATGATAGCAAAAAAAATCATAAAATAAGGTGAGGAGACTGATTTTTTTTATTCATCCGTTAAATTAATTCCTCTCTTTCTGTCATACAAGTGTTAAATAAATGCAGCCCCCCTATTACAAATTTTCTCAATATCTTAAAAGTCATTATGGAGAAAAAGTATACAAAGTCTGCGTTGATGCCGGTTTCTCCTGTCCTAACAGGAGAAACAAAAACGGTTATAACGGTTGTATCTTTTGCCGCGTTGATAGTTTTTCCAAGATGCAATCCCTGAAAAAAATTGATGTTGATGATCAAATTGAACAGGGTATTCTTCTGGCGCGCAAGCGCCTTCACATCGACAAATATATCGTCTATTTTCAGGCCTCAACGAACACTTATGCACCGGTTGACGTCCTGGAAACGATGTTCCGGAAAGCGATCACCCATAAAGGCGTTGTTGGCTTGTCCATCGCTACAAGACCGGATTGCCTGTCTGCAGGGGTGATCGAGCTTTTAAAAACGATCGCAGGGGAAACCGATCTTTGGATCGAGTTGGGCTTGCAAAGCACTCATAATTCTACCCTTGAGAGGATTCAACGGGGCCATTCATACGAAGATTATCTTTCTGCCGTGGAGCGATTAACGCCCTTACCTGTACGTATCTGCACCCATATGATGCTCGGACTTCCCGGAGAGGGGAAAAAGGAAATCATATCTTCTGCTAAAAAGATTGCAGCTTTGGTTATTCACGAAGTAAAAATTCATCCGCTCCTTATACTGGAAGAAACGCCATTGGCTGAACTCTACAGGGAGAGCAAGATAAAAGCTTTATCCCTTGCCGATTATACGGAACAGGTTTGTGATTTTATAGAGGAGCTTCCTTCACGGATGGTTATACAGAGATTAAGCGCAGAAGCCCCCGACAAAATTCTAATTGCACCGCGATGGGCCTTAAACAAACACAGAGTCTTCCAAGGTGTGGAAAATGAGTTCCGTAAAAGAGGTTCCCGCCAGGGGATAAAATTTGAGGGCTAGAGGGATTCGTATCTCTTCTTAAAATGCAGAATGCCATTGCATATGGCCCGGGCGATTTTTTTCTGGAAATTCTTATCCTGTAACTTTCTCTCGTCCCGATAGTTTGAGATATATCCGGTTTCTATCAATACATTAGGCATAGAGGCCCCATAGAGCACATAAAATCCCGCCTGGCGAACGCCATGGCTTTTCATATCACAATGCAATGACAATTCACGCTCGATGAGTGCGGCCAGATCCTGGCTTTCCTTATTGTATGCATTCTGGGCATTGGCTCCCAGAATAAAACTCAAATCAGAAATGCTCTCATATGGATCTTGTGATTCTTCAAAACGAATGACAGAATTTTCGAACTGCGCCACTTTACGAGCCTGCTCTGTTTTTGCCGACCCCATAAAATAAACGGTAAATCCATTTACGCTTCGGACCCTGTTGGCATCAGCATGGATGCTGATAAACAGTTTGCCGCCCATCTCATTGGCAAACTTTGTTCGCTGGCGAAGCGGAACGAATCTATCCCTGTTACGCGTTAAGACAACATTGGCATTAAGGTTTCGTTGCAGCTGCTTTTTCAATTCCCTGGCAATCTCGAATACGATATATTTTTCATAAGCACCGCCGCGGCCAATAGCCCCTGGATCCTTACCGCCATGACCCGGATCGATTACAATTGTATCGATTTCCCACTTTTGCCGTTCCTTTTCAAGCTCATCCAACAGAGAATCCGAAATTTTTTCACGCGTTCGAAGTGAAATGACAACCTGTCTTTGTTCTTCATCTACATATACCTGCCTCTCTTTAATCTGTCCCCGATATTGAAAGGAGAGGCGGCAGGTTTCGTCAGACAACTGAATAGGGATTACATTATAAATAAAATTGCTCTTGTTTACAATATTGAATTTTCCGCTGGTATCGACTTTACCCCCATAAAAATCAATATAAAACCAATCGTTGGAATCGCTGGTAAAAATATTGGATCGTTTAAAAGTCTGACCTTGAATACGGGCCAGCGTACCATTATCCAAATCAATGATTTCAACATTAACGAGATTTTCGTTTCTGCTGCCAAAATAAATTTCAAGGTGTTCCCGGCTATATTCTACGGGTATGGACAGATCTGACAACAGCGGCATAAAGAATTCGAGTGGTATATAAAACGTTCCATTACGATACAAAACACTTATGGGAATTTGACAAAGTCTGGAATTAACCTTTATAAACGGGCTGAAGGCGGTCAAACGGAAAGTATTATCCAACAATTGAAGCGCGATCTGCTTCTTCCTCAAATCACTGTGAACTTGAAAAGAGAGCGCCCGAGCCAGTTCTTCCGCAGAGACATAATGATACCGCCCGGCCTCAATCGTTCTGATATTGGCAATTGAAGCACCATTTTTCTTGTCCACAACAGAAATATAATCCGCAGCCGGAAGAAAATTGGGGAGGAAGAGAAGGAGGCTTGTCCATAAAAATGCTGTTGTCACCCTTTTAATATAAAACAACCTAGTCCTCGGATAAATAATCGCTTGCGTTTTTTAGAAATTTTCTTTCTTCCTCGGAGATGTTATGCATACCAACATTGTTAATTTTATCGAGAATTTGGTCAACCCGCTGACGCACCTGTTCGCGATCTCGTTCTTTTTTGCGCGAGTGATCAAGGCGCCTTTTTTCCTGACGCCATCGTATTTCTCTAATCGTTATTCCCAACAAATGTTGCCAGCGAAGATAAAGAAATCCGATCAACGCTCCCCCGAGGTGAGCAAAATGTGCTGTACCACCAGACACGCCGAAGAAATGACCCTCAATTCCAAAAAAGAGAGACAATCCGACAAAGAATGTTACCATATATTTTGCTTTTATCCGGATCGGAATAATGAAAAAAAGCAACAAGGTAATGACCCGATTGGGATAGAAAACAGCAAAGGCCACCAGAACGCCATAAATGGCTCCAGATGCACCCAGAATGATCACCTGGTCCCCCCAATTGCTTACCATTTGAACGATCCCGGCGCCAATGGCAGTGATGAAATAAAATTTCATAAATTGATCAGATGAAAGTACGCGTTCCACATCACCGCCAAACATCCAGAGGGCAAACATGTTAAAAAATATATGGAAAAAGGAGCCATGCAGAAAAGCGTAGGTTACCAGTTGCCACACTGTAAAATGATGAATAACATCATAGGGAATCAGAGCAAATATCGGCTCGAGCGGATAGGAAGCCGCGCGAAAAATGAACTGTATTAGAAATACAGCAACATTAATTATCAGCAATTTTTTTACAATGGGGGCAAGTGTACCCCCAAAGCCAATATTTATACGCCGTTCATACATTTTTCACTGTTCCCAAATTATAAAGGTGAATCAAATCGTTTACATGATCCACCCTTTAAAAAGACGCTTCGCAAAGGTCTCCTGGCTGTCATCTCATATCGAGGATTACACCCAAACGAACTCCCAGACCGGAAAGACTAACCCGTTCCTGGGTGGGTAGACCCCGCGTGCTTTTGTCAACAGACCTGCTGACCTGGGCGTTATTGTAAAAAACGTCTGCTGTTAACGTGGAACGATCGCCGACATTGTAGTAAAGCCCGGCAGCTCCCTGCCATCCCAACCCCCCATACCGTCTCGTATCAGTGGTTTCAAGTTCATAATTTTGTTCTTTGCTGATCAAAAACTGGTATCCCAAGCCGCCTCTGATCAAATAACCAAAATAACGTCCGGCCCGGATTTTTACATTGATGACGATATGAACCGGAATAATGGTTCGACTATAATCCACCTCGGTCACATATGTCTTGCTGGTCAAGCCGGTTTCGTCTGATTCAGCAACCTGACTGACATCTGCATAAGATTTGTGAAAAACATCAAAACCAATACCGACGTCAACAGCTTCATCAACTTGGGTCCCAAACATCCCCCCGATAAGCATTCCAGCCTTTGCATCCTTTGGATTCATGTAACCTGCATGGATATCAATAATTCCGCTTTGCGCAAAGACCGTATGGTATCCCAGCGCAAAAATGAATAAAACCTGCCATACTTTCATTTTTGTCCTCCTGCAAAAATAGATCAATAAAAATAATGTTATAAATAATGTCTTAAAATGCAAGAAAAACAATCTGCGTTATAATTAGAACGCCAAAAAAATCTTTTGGTTTCGAAAAATATGCCTCTCGTCCCTACCGAATTCAATGCAAAACCCCGATGCCGGATGCTTTTAAAAATTAAACCGGCGCTCGTCAAAAACATCAGGGTTGTCGGAAAAGCCACACCCTGAAGGCCTTAAGCCGCTTTGCAAGCAGCAATTTTATGACCTGAAAAAGGAGCTCATATTTTTATAACTGATCTCAATGGCCTCAAGTGGAGGACGTTTGGTATTGTCCTGCTCTACGATACACCACTTGACACCTGCTTTGCTGCCGGCATTGATGATAGCACCGATATCGAGAATCCCGGTTCCGACCGGTACATCGCTCATCTCTTCGTCATCTCCCATGTCCTTCATGTGGATAAGCGAACAACGGTCAGAGTATTTGCTGATCAGGGATTTTGGATCCTTCCCACCCCGCTTCACCCAGTAAACATCAAACTGTATCATAACCAGTTGTGAATCCGTATTCTGCAGCAACACATCCATTCTCGTGGTTCCATCGATGTTTTCAAATTCATATGCATGATTGTGGTAATGCAGTTGCATTCCGGCATTCTTTAACGTCTCGCCAAAACGGTTTAATTGTTCAGAAAACGCTTTTGCCCCATCCACGCCATTATTTCGGTATTCGCCTGGCATACTGGGACAAACGATATTTTTGTTTCCAATCGATAAATTCGAATCGATGACCTTCTGAAGGGTCCTTTCCAGTTTACCAAAACCCTCATGAGCACTGATCGCCGCTATTCCCAGGGCATCTAGTTTTTCTTTGATCTTTTGTGGAGAATGATCGTAAAATCCGGCAAACTCGACCGCCTTGTAACCAATTTCTGCAACGGCATCCAAAGTACCCGTGAAATCTTTTTCAAGCAGGTCTCGCACTGTATACAGAATCAAAGCAAAATCCATTTCTTCTGATTTTTGACATCCTGCGCCAAAATATAGAGAGCTGCTGAGAAGACCCAATTGTTGCAGGAACAATCTACGATTCGTTTTCATTTTTCTTTACCTCCAATGTTTGATCGTTGCGCTTGATTTTATGCATGGTAATTCCGGTATAACCGTAAAAAATTGAAATCAGAGGATTAAACAAATTCAAAAAGGCAAAGGGC